>DASWJF010000032.1:0-3324 GCA_036397275.1 Actinomycetota bacterium | reverse complement strand
CGAGAGGGCCCGGGCCATCGGCGATCTCGCCCGGAGGGTCGAGGAGCATCTGGGGCGCCCGCAGGACATCGAGTGGGCCATCGGAGGCGGTTCCCTGTGGCTCCTCCAGGCCCGGCCGATCACCGCCCTGTCGAGCGCCGGGCCCGAGCTCATCCCCATCCTCATCGAGGTGCCGCCGGGCTACTGGGAGAGGGATGACTTCCACGAGCCCGTTCCGATGTCGCCGTTCGGGAGGGTCCTCCTGACCGAGCAGATCATGAAGGTGTTCCCCGCCGCGTTCGCCGAGTTCGGCATCCTCATAGACCGAGCCGAGGCCGCCTTCATCGGCGGTTGGATCTACCGTCGGGCGGTCCCGGTGGGGGCGCCCCCTGCCGGGCAACGTCGTCCCAGCCCGCCTCCCCGGTGGCTGCTGAGGGTCCTCATGCGGCTGCATCCGGCCATCCGCCGGCGTACAACCGCCGCCAGACGGGCAATCGACTCGGACCTCCCAACCGCCGTCATCCGGCGGTGGTTCGACGAGTGGCGCCCGGAGCACCAGGAGGACATCGACCGGGCGCTGGCCGTCGATCTCGGATCGCTCTCCGACGAGGATCTGGCTGCCCAGCTCGACCACCGGATCGAGGTGCTCGGTCACCCCGCCCACATCGCGGTGGCCATCGCCTACTGGATCCTCGTCTACGAGCTCGCCGAGGCGTGCCGAGAGCTCCTGGGGTGGGACGCCCCCAAGACGCTCACCCTCCTAGAAGGCCTGTCGACCACGTCCACCGAGCCGGCCCGACAGCTCGCCGACCTCGCCAGGCTCGCTCGGACCAAGCCCGCCGTCAGGGAGCTGCTCGCTAGGGTCGATGAGACCACCCCGAAGCGGCTGGCCGACGTGGATCCCGAGTTCGCCCGGGCGTTCTCCGACTACGTGGAAGCAAACGGGCACCGCTCCCTGCTGTACGACGTCATCGAGCCCACGCTTGCCGAAACGCCGCATGTCCTCCTCCGCCTCGTCGCCGACCAGCTCGAAGCCGAGTTCTCGCCGGACCACGAGGAACAGGAGGCGCGGCGACGGCGCCGCCAGGCGGCCGACGAGGCCCGCCGCCTCCTAGCCTCGCACCCGGTGACCGACCGGGAGCGGTTCGAGCGGGCCCTGGCCCGCGCCCGGGAGGCCTATCCAGCTCTGGAGGATCGGGCGTGGGTGACGAACAGCGTCCAATCAGCCCTCCTCCGCTACGTGGCCCTGGAGATCGGACGCCGGCTGGTCGATCGGGGCCCGTTGGGCGCCGTCGACGACGTGTTCTTCTTGGAGGCGCAGGACGCGCGATCGGCGCTGTTCGACCGAGCCGACCGCCGGGACACCGCCAGGGTGGCCAGGGGGCAGCGGGCGTGGGCCATGGCCCATCCCGGGCCATACGCCTATGGAGAGCCGCCCCCCGGCGCGCCTCCCTTCGACCTGCTGCCGCCCCCCGCTCGCCTGGTGAACCGGGGGGTGATGTGGGGAATGGCCCAACTGTTCGGGGAGCCCCCGGGCGCCCGGGACGAGCGGGTCGTCGCCGGCACCCCTGCCTCGCCCGGCCGGTACACCGGCGCGGTCCGGGTGGTGATGGGCGAGCACGAGTTCGGCAAGATTCGGCGGGGCGACGTGGTCGTGTGCCCGGTGACGTCACCCGCCTGGTCGGTGGTGTTCCCCAGCATGGGCGCCCTCGTCACCGACATGGGCGGGATCCTCTCCCATCCGGCGATCATCGCTCGGGAGCACGGGATCCCCGCGGTGGTCGGCACCGGCAACGCCACCAACGTCCTCCGCGACGGCCAGACCGTGACCGTCGATGGGACGAAAGGTGCGGTCGAGATCGGGTGACCACTCGCCCGGTCGGGCAGGAGCACGGCTCGCCACCCGGCGCCGTCGGTCTCGAGGAGGTGATGGGCCTCCAGGTTCTCCTTGGTGGGGCGGCGGCGATCCGTGCCGCGGCGGGGGTGGGCCTCCTCGAGCTGCTCGCCGAAAAGAGCGGGTCCGCCGGGCATGCGGTCGAGGCGCTGGGGCTCGACGAGCGTGCCACCCGTCGACTCCTCGATGTGCTGGTGGCCCTCGGCCTGGCGGCGGCGGACCCCGATGGCGGCTATCGGTCGACGGTGGATGAGAGGACGCTCGTCGAGGACCACCTGCGGATGTGGGACTCGCTCTCGGAGGTCCTCCGGAACGGCCCGCCCCGGTACCGCGTCGACCGGCCCGAGGGCGCCCAGCACGTCTACCCGGGCCTGGTGGGGATCCTGGGACGGATGAAGGCGGAGGCGGCCCGCCGGGCCGCCGAGCGGCTGGCTCGCCCTCACCTCCGGGTCCTGGACCTGGGGGCCGGCGCGGCGCCCTGGAGCTTGGCCGTGGTGGCGAAGGAGCCCTCGTGCCGAGTCACTGCCGTCGACCTACCGGCCGTGATCCCCGCCACCAGGAGGGCCGTCGAGGCCACGGGCCGCGCCGGCCGCTTCGAGTACCTCGCCGGGGACCTCTTTCGCATCGAACTCCCGAAGGAGGCGTTCGACCTCGCCATCCTCGGGAGCGTGTGCCACCTCTTTGGCCCGCAGGACAACCGGCGGCTGCTCCTTCGCCTCTTCCAGGCCCTCCGCTCCGAGGGCACGGCGGCGATCATCGACAGCCTCCGCGACGGGACGGCTCGGCGTGAGCAGGCCATCTACGCCCTCGGGCTCCTCCTGCGGGCCCCGGAGGGGGACGTGTACCCGCTGTCCGCCTATAGGGAATGGCTGCTGGACGCCGGGTTCGAGGTGGTGGAGGGCATGCCGCTGACCGAGCGGCCTTCCCTCACGCTCGTCACCGGGCGCCGACCGCTGGCCACAACCGGGGTCGATGTCCAACGGAATCCGGGGGAGGTGATCAAGATCGCGCAGGTTCGAGCAGTGGCGCCGACGCCGTAGGGGCGTCGGTAGGAGAGAGGAGGGAGACATGACCGTTGTCAGAGAAGGGGAGGACATGACCGTTCAGACCGACGGTCTGCAGCTGTCGCGCACCTTTGCGATGACCCTCGTCAGCTACGGGTATGGCGTCGTGGCGGTCGGCTTGGCCTACTTCCTGGTCGTCCTAGCTCTGCCTCTCTCGGGCGACCCCGGTGCGCCGCCGATCCCCCTCTTCGTATCCATCACCGCGATCTTCGCCGTCTTCGGAGCCGTCTCCGTGGTCTGGTCGGAGGCGAGACGCCGCGCGTGGTTCTGGCTTGGGGCCGCCCTACCCGGCCTCCTCATCCTGTTGATGAACGCACCCTTCATTCTTCACGACATCACCCGCCCGGCCAACACGAACGCGTTCCTCGTGACGATCGTGGTGCTCTC
>DASWJF010000031.1:0-4781 GCA_036397275.1 Actinomycetota bacterium | reverse complement strand
TAGAGCACCAGCGGCTGGGTCTCCCTCCGGTACACCTCCAGCCGGCGGCGGATCGTGGCCTCGTCGTCGTCGGACCGCAGCCGGAGCTCGTGGCCGCAGACGTCGCAGACCCCCTCCACCCGGGGGCGCTTGAACTCCAGGTTGTACACCCGCCTGCAGTTCGGACACACGATGCGGCTGGTCAACCGCTTCACCGCCATCTCGTCGCTGATCTTGAAGTTCAGGACGCACGACAGCGGGCGCCCTGCCCCGGCGAGGGCGCTCTCCAGCGCCTGGGCCTGGTGGACGGTGCGGGGGAAGCCGTCCAGGATGAACCCTTCCCGGCAGTCGGCCTGGTCCAGCCGGTCAAGGACCATCTCGACGGCGATCTCGTCGGGGACGTACTCGCCCCGCTCCATGTACTGCTTGGCGGACTGGCCGAGCGGGGTTCCGCGGGCCACGTGGTCCCGGAAGATGTCCCCGGTCCCGATGATGGCGAGCCCGTATCGCTCCGACAGCCTCCTCGCCTGCGTGCCCTTTCCGGCCCCCGGAGGGCCGAGGAGGACGATCCTCATGGCTACCTCAGGAATCCCTCGTAGTGGCGCATGAGGAGCTGGGACTCCAGCTGCTTCATGGTCTCGAGGGCGACGCCCACGGTGATCAGCAGCGACGTCCCGCCGAAGGGGAACTGCTGGATCACCCAGAAGGCCAGCACGATCGACGGCAGGAGCGCGATGGAGGCCAGGAACAGCGAGCCCGGCAGCGTGATGCGCACCAACACGTCGTTCAGATAGGTGGCCGTGGGCTGGCCGGGCCGGATGCCGGGGATGAACCCTCCGTACTTCCGCAGGTTGTCGGCCGTGTCGACCGGGTTGAACGCGATGGCCGTGTAGAAGTAGGCGAAGAACACCACCAGCAGGCCGTAGATCGCCATGTACACGAAGCTCCGCGGATTCGTGACGTAGTTGTTCAGGAAGTTCTGGAACCAGCTGGCCTGGTACACGCTGCCGATCAGCGTGGGGAAGTACAGGACCGACGAGGCGAAGATGATGGGGATGACGCCGGCCTGGTTCACCTTCAGCGGGATGTAGGTGCTGCCTCCGCTGGTCATCCGCCGCCCCACCACACGCTTCGCATACTGGATCGGGATCCGCCGCTGGCCCTGCTCCACGAAGACGACGGCCACGATAATCGCGAAGCCGATCAGGAGGATCGCGGTGAAGACGCCCGGACCGCTCTGGGCGTAGATGGCGCGGCCGTCCTGCGGCAGCCGGGAGATGACGCTGGTGAAGATGACGACCGACATCCCGTTCCCGATCCCCCGCTGGGTGATGAGCTCGCCCATCCACATGATCATCGCGGTGCCGGCCGTCATGACCAGAACGATCAGCGCGATGTTGGGTGGCGTGAACGTCCCGGGCGGGAAGATGTCGACCCCACCCAGCTGGGCGGAGCGGGAGTGGAACAGGAACACCAGGCCGGTGGACTGGAGGAGCGCCAGCACCACGGTGACGTAGCGGGTCGCCTGGTTGATCTTCTTGATCCCCGTCTCGCCCTGCTTCTGCCACCGCTCGAGCTTGGGGATCACCACCACGAGGAGCTGCATGATGATCGAGCTCGTGATGTAGGGCATGATTCCCAGCCCGAACACGGCCATCCGCGTGAGCGCGCCGCCGGAGAAGAAGTCGATGAAGCTCAGGAACCCCTGCGCCCCCTGCGCCTCCAGCTGCCGCTGGAGGATCTCGATGTTCACCACCGGCACGGGCACGTGCGAGCCGAACCGGTAGACGGCGATGATGAACAGCGTGAACAGGATCTTCTTGCGGAGATCCGGGATCTTGAAGGCGTTGACGAAGGCTCGCAGCACGAGGACTCGATTCTACCCCGTCAGGTGATGACCTCGGCCTTGCCCCCGGCCCCTTCGATCTTCGCCCTGGCGGCCTCGGAGAACGCGTGGGCCCGCACCACCAGGGCTCGGTCGATGTCGCCCCGGGCCAGGACTTTGACCGGCCGCCCCTTGTGGACCAGCCCGTGCTCCAGCATGGCCGCGGGGTCCACCTCGCCGCCCCGGAACACATGGGCCAGCTTCTCCACGTTCACCACCGAGTACTCCACCCGGTTGCGGTTGGTGAAGCCCTTCAGCTTGGGCACCCGGCGCTGGAGCGGCATCTGACCGCCCTCGAACCCCAGCTTGGGGTTGTGGCGCGCGCCCCAGCCCTTCGTGCCCCGGCCGGCCGTCTTGCCCCTTCTGCCGGCCCGTCCTCGGCCCACCCGCGTCTTGGGCTGGGTGGCACCGACTGCCGGACGGAGGTGATGGAGCTTCATTCGGCCATCTCCTCGACGCTGATGAGGTGCCGGACCTTGGCGATCATGCCCCGGATCTCCGGCCGGTCCTCCTTGACCACGGTGTCGTTCATCCGGTGCAGGCCGAGCCGGCGGACGGTGTCCTTCTGGTCCTTCGGCCGGTGGATGACGCTTCGGACCTGTGTGACCTTAAGCCTGGTCACCGTACACCTCCTCGAGCTTGGCGGCCCTTGCGGCCTGCATCCGCTCCTGCGCCGCCGCCACCGCATCGACCATGGGCTTGGGAGCCACTTCGTGGACCTGGCGGTCTCGGAGCCGGGCAATCTGCTCTGGCTTGCGCAGCTGGTTCAGGCCGTCCACGGCGGCCCTCACGATGTTGATCGCGTTGCTGGAGCCGAGCGACTTGGACAGGATGTCCTTGATCCCGGCGCACTCGACCAGGGCCCGGACCGCCCCGCCGGCGATGACCCCGGTGCCGGGGGCGGCGGGCTTGAGCAGCACCACGCCGGCCCCGTCCTCCCCGATCACCTGGTGGGGGATGGTGGTGCCCATCATCGGGACGTCGAACATCTTCCGCTTGGCCTCCTCGACACCCTTGGTGATGGCCGCGGGCACCTCCTTGGCCTTCCCGTAGCCCACGCCGACGCGGCCAGCGCCGTCGCCCACCACCACGAGCGCGGCGAACGAGAAGCGGCGGCCGCCCTTCACGACCTTGGCCACTCGGTTGATGGCGATGACCCGCTCCTCGTACAGGCCCTTCTGTTCGCTGGACGCGTCGTACCTTCGCATCAGACCGCGAGTCCCCCTTCCCTGGCCCCATCGGCCAGCGCGGCGACCCGGCCGTGGTACAGCCGGCCCCCGCGATCGAACACCGCACGATCGATCCCGATCTGCTTGGCCCGCTCAGCCATAACCGCGCCCACCGCCTTGGCCACGTCCTTCTTGTCGCCCTTGGCCGTGACGTCGCGGTCGGAAGCCGACGCCAGCGTGCGGGCGGAGACGTCGTCGATGAGCTGCGCGTAGATGTGGCGGTTGGACCGGTACACGGCCAGTCGCGGACGGGCCGCCGAGCCGGCGATCTTCCGGCGGACCCGGAGGTGCCGTCGGACCCTCGCCCCCCGCTTGTCCTTCGCGTTCGCAACGAGCCTCATGCGGCCCCGCTCTTCGCTGCCTTCCCGGCCTTCTTGCGGACAACCTCGTTCTCGTACCGGATGCCCTTGCCCTTGTACGGCTCGGGCTTGCGGACCTTCCGGATGGTGGCGGCCATCTGGCCCACCTGCTCCTTGTCGCTGCCTCGCACCACGATCGTGGTGGGCGTGGGAACCTCGAACTCCATGCCCTCCGGGCAGGGGACGGGCACGGGGTGCGAGTAGCCCACCTGCACCTCGAGGTCCTTGCCCTTCATGGCGGCCCGGTAGCCGACCCCCACGATCTGGAGGCGCTTCTCGTAGCCCTTCGTCACGCCTTCGACCATGTTGGCGATCAGGGTGCGGGTCAGGCCGTGCAGGCTCCGGTGGAAACTCTCGTCCGAAGGGCGCTCGACTCGGATGGTGGCGTCCACGCGGACGACCCGCATCTCGGGGTGCAGCCGCCGAGACAGGGTCCCCCGGGGGCCCTTCACCGTGACCATGGCGTCGTCGCCGATCTCGACGTCGACGCCGCTCGGGATCTCGATGGGTTGCTTGCCGATCCGACTCATCTGTCCTTCTTCTCCCACCCGCCCAGCGCTTCGCGCTTCATCCCCGCGTCACCACACGTACGCCAAGATTTCGCCGCCGATCCCCCGGCGGGACGCATCACGGTCGGTCATCACACCCTGGGACGTGGACAGGATGGCGATGCCGAGGCCGCCCATGACCCGAGGGAGCCGGTCTCGGGACGTGTACACGCGACGGCCCGGCTTGGAGATCCGGCGGAGGCCGGTGATGGTCCGCTCCCGCTTCACCCCGTACTTAAGTCCGACCCGGAACGCCTGGTGGACCCCCTCTCCTTCTCGCTCGTAGCCGCCCACGTAGCCCTCCGCCACCAGGATCTTCAGGACGGCCTCGTTCAGACTCGAAGCGGGGACGAGGAGGTCGTCCTTGTAGACCAGGTTGGCGTTGCGGATCCGCGTCAGCATGTCCGCGACCGGATCGGTCACGTTCGTGCGAACCAGCGTCTTCACCATGAGGCCTTCGTCACCCCCGGAAGCTCACCGATGTGGGCCAGCTCGCGGAAGCAGATCCGGCACAGCATGAACTTGCGATACACCGCCCGCGGCCTGCCGCACCGGCGGCACCGCGTGTAGTCGCGGACGCCGAACTTCGCCGGCTTCTCCTGCTTCTCGGTCAACGCCTTCTTCGCCATCTCGCTCCCTCGCTATGAGGCCTCCGCCGCCACCGCCGGGGCCCCCTCGAACGGGAAGCCCAGCGCGATCAGCAGCGACCTGCCCTCGTCGTCCGTCCTCGCCGTCGTCACGACGGTGATGTCCATGCCCCGGACCTTCACGACCTTGTCAT
>DASWJF010000030.1:0-6943 GCA_036397275.1 Actinomycetota bacterium | reverse complement strand
GCCCGATACGATGCGTCGGCCAGTCGCACGAGAGGGGCGTCCGATGGCATCGACGAAGACCGGCTCGCGGCTCCGGATCCTGGTCCCCCGCCTGGAGTTCGTTCAGCGGGGGACGATCACCCGCCACCTGCGCAAGGAGGGAATGGACGTGCTCCCCTCGGCGCCCTCCGGCAAGAACCTGGTCCAGGTGCTCGGGGCCGAGCGGCCCGACGCCGTGGTCCTCGACACCGAGGTGGTCCGAAAGGCGGGAGCCGACGCCATCCCGGCCATCCGGGCCGCCGCTCCCGGCACGAAGATCGTGCTCATCACGAAGGGCCGGGCCACCGCCAAGGCGTTCGCCCTTGGGGCCGACGCGAACATCAAGGCCGGGGCCGAGCCCGGGGCCATCTCCTCGTTGATCGTGAACCTGTGCGGCGAGCCCACCATCACGCTCCCCGAGAGCGAGGTGATCGCCACCGAGCCCGCCAAGGTGGAGACGGCTCCCGTGGCTCCGGTCGCGCCCAAGATGCCCGCGGCGCCCGGTCCCTCCGCCGGACCGGCCGAGCCGGTGGTCATCCCTGAGGCAGGGGCAGACGAGCGAGAGGAGAGGCGGCGACGCCGGGTCGTGCTGTCCCAGGTGCTGCTCGGCGCGGGCTTCGCCATCGCCGCGGGCTCGCTGTTCGTAGCGGCGGGGCTCCAGGCTCGTAAGGCGACCATCACGACCGCCGAGCCCACCGCAGCACCGACCGGCGGCGTGCTCGAATCATCTCCCGCAGGGCCGACGAAGTTGGACGAGGCATTCTCGATGCTCGACGACCTGGTGGCGGCCCTCCAGGCCGGGCGGTACGGGCAGGCCCAGGCGGGCGCCCAGCTCCTCATGGATCAGCGGCAAGCGGTCCCTCAGGCCGGGTTCTCGCTGGTCGCCCTGGATGGTGACATCACCAGGGCCCTCGGGAGGCTGTCCGGCGACCTCACCCTTCTCGCCTGCACTTCGCTCACCACCATCCTCGGCGACCTCGTGCCGGCCTGCCTCTCCTCGGCCGACGTGGTCGGAGCGGTCATCCAGCCCGGCGATACCGCGGGAGGCGGCCCTACCACGCCCATCGACGGCGGCGGCGCCGTGGGCGGCGGGGGAGACGGCGCCGGGGGCACACCAGGTACGAGCAGGACGTTCCCCGGCAAGGGCGGCCACAAGGAATGGGAGCACAAGCCGCCCCAGGGCGGGTGGCATGGAGGCCCTCCCCCTTGGGTTCAGGAGAAGAAAGAGGCCAAGACGCAAGAGAAGCTGGCCAAGTAGCCACGGACGGATGCTTCCCCGGTCGAGCGGAGTCGACGCTCCGAAGGATGGATGACGCTACGATTCGCGTGCGGGTGAACTCACAGGGTCACAACGGATGACGGGGCGGGTCTCGGGGGAACGCATCCGTGTTGCCATTGCGGGCAACATCTACGCCAAGCGAGCCCTGGTCAGGCGGTTCCTCGAGGACGACGGCTTCGCCGTGGCCGCCGAGGCCCGGGACCGGGAAGAACTGTTCGCGGCGCTTCGCTCCCAGGAGCCGGACGCCCTGGTCCTGGACGACGACCTGGCCCCATGGGACCTCGGGGAGATCCGCAAGTCGGCACCCGACGCCAAGATCGTGCTGTTCACTTCGGGGGCGCCCGATGCCTCCCGCGTCCCCGCCGGGGCCGACGGGTACCTCCAGAAAGGCGTGGGCCTCGGGCACCTGACCTTGCTGCTCCGGGAGCTCCTGGCCCAGCCTCAGGCACCGATCGTCCTGCCCGCCGCACCCCCCGTGGCGGTCCCACACGGGCCCGAGCACGAGCGTCGGGTGGCCCTTCGCCTCGGCGCGATCGCCGCCGCCCTGGTGCTGGTGGCGGTGGGCGCCCTCGCGGTGATCAGCCGCCCCGACGAGCCGAGGCCGGGACCGCGGGCCACGTCGACCGGCGGGCCCGTCGTTCCGGAGGGGCCGAAGCTGACGGTGCTCGACCGGGCCCTGGTCGACCTCCGAGACCTCCGGGGAGCCCTCCGGGACGGGTCCTATGTCCTCGCCGGGGCCCTGGCCCGTTCGCTGATGGCGAACCGCGAGGCGGCTCTCGACGAGGGGTTCTCGGTGAGTGGGCTGGACGCGGCGATCCGATCGACCCTCCAGCCCCTCGTCGGCATCCTCGCTCCGGAGGTGATCCCCACCCTCCGGACCATCCTGGGCAACCTCTTCCCGCCGGTGCCTCCCCTCGAGGGTACGGACGGGGGCGGGGGCATCATCCTGACGGGAGGAGATGACGGCGGCTCGCTCGGGGGCGGCGAAGCTCCGGGCGGTGAGGGACAGACCGGCGGCGGCGATGGTGGTGGGGATGGCGGCGGCGGCATTGACGGCGACGGGGATGGCGGGGGCGGCGGGGATGGCGGCGGGGATGGCGGCGGCGGCGAGGGCTCCAACGGCAAGCATTTCGGCTGGAGGAACAAGCCGCCCGAGGGCGGCTGGAAGGGCGAGAACCCCAAGCGGCACGGCCCGAAGCACAAGGACAAGTAGCAGCTAGCCCGGCTAGCCCTCGTCCACGCGGGGGTGGAGCAGCCCGTACAGGTAGCCGTCGGTCAGGGCCTCCCAGGAGGCCTCGATGATGTTGCTCGAGACCCCCACGGTGGTCCACTCCCGCTGGCCGTTCGACGTGTCGATCAGGACTCGGACGGTGGCCCCGGTGCCGATGTTCTCGTCGAGCACGCGGACCCGATAGTCCTCCAGCGCGATGTGCTCGAGCTCGGGGTACCCGTTCGACAGGGCCTTTCGGAGCGCGTTGTCCAGGGCCCCCACGGGGCCGTGGCCCTCCGCGCTCTCGACGTAGCGCGAGCCGTTCGTGACCACCTTCACCGTGGCCTCGGCCAGCGGCTCGTCGCCACTCCGCTGCTCCACGTGCACCCGGTAGCTCTCCACCTCGAAGAAGGGCTGCCGCCACCCGTCGTGCCGCCGCATCAGGAGCTCGAGGGAGGCGTCGGCCACCTCGAACGTGTAGCCCCGGGCCTCCCGGTCCTTCAGCTCCGCGAGAAGCTCCGGGATGGCCCCCTCGGACAGCTCCAGGCCGAACTCGGCGGCCTTCATCCGGATCGAGGCCGCGCCGGCCAGGTCGGAAGCCACCACCCCCCGGCGGTTGCCCACCGACTCCGGGGGGACGTGCTCGTAGGCCTCGGTGAACCGGGCCACGCCGCTCGTGTGCAGCCCGGCCTTGTGGGTGAACGCGTACCGCCCGGCGTAGGGCTGGTGGGAGTCGGGGGCGACGTTGGCCACCTCGGCGACGTAGTGGGAGAGCTCGGCCAGCCGGGCGAGGGACTGCGGCGGCAGGGCCCGGGCCCCCATCTTCAGCGCGAGGTTGGCCGCGATCGGCACGAGGTCGGCGTTGCCGGTCCGCTCCCCGTAGCCGTTGATCGTCCCCTGGACCTGGTACACGCCGGCCTCCACGGCGACGAGCGAGTTGGCCACGGCGCAGCCGGTGTCGTTGTGGACGTGGACCCCGAGGGGCACGGACGCCCGCTCCCGTACCTCGCGGACGATCCGGGCGACGTCGTGCGGGAGCGTGCCGCCGTTCGTGTCGCAGAGCACCAGGCGCTCGGCCCCGGCCTCCTCGGCGGCGGCCAGGACGGCCAGGGCGAACTCCGGGTTCCGCCGGTACCCGTCGAAGAAGTGCTCGGCGTCGAAGAACACCCGGCGGCCCTCCCGGGCCAGGAACGCGATGGAGTCCCCCACCATCGCTACACCCTCCTCGAGCGTGGTCCGAAGGGCCTCCGTCACGTGGAGGTCCCAGGACTTGCCCACCAGGCACACCACCTCGGTCCCGGCGTCCAGGAGGTCCCGGAGGACGGCGCTGTCCTCGGGCCGTTCCCCGGCCCGGCGGGTCATGCCGAAGGCCGTGAGCGTGGCCTGCCCCAGCCGCTCCTTCGTGGCCAGGCGGAAGAACTCTGTCTCCCGGGGGTTGGCCCCCGGCCACCCCCCTTCGACGTAGGGGAACCCCACCGAGTCCAGCTTGTGCAGGATGCGCAACCGGTCCTCGATCGAGTAGGAGAGGCCGGCCCGCTGGGCCCCGTCGCGGAGCGTGGTGTCGTACAGCTCGACCCTCAGGGGCTCGCTCACCTCGTTCGTCTCCCGCCCACCCGTCGCTTCGCTCCTCACCCCAGCCCCTCCACCACGAGGTCGCCGACCTCGGACGTCGAATAGCCCATCTCGCCGGCCCGCATCGAGTGCACCTTGGAGCAGGCGAACCGGATGCCGGCGTCGACGCGCCTCGCCGCCTCGGTCTCCCCCAGGTCCTCCAGCAGCATCTGCATGGCCCCGACGGCCGCGAGCGGGTTGATCGTGCCCTTTCCGGTGTGCCGGGGGGCCGAGCCGCCGATGGGCTCGAACATCGAGACGCCGTCAGGGTTGATGTTCCCGCCGGCGGCGAGGCCCATGCCGCCCTGGATCATGGCGCCGAGGTCCGTGATGATGTCGCCGAACATGTTGTCGGTCACGATCACGTCGAACCGGCTCGGCTCGGCCAGGAAGAAGATGCACGCCGCGTCGACGTGCACGTAGTCGGTCTCGACGTCCGGGTACTCCTTCGCCACCTCGTCGACCACTCGCTGGTACAGGTCCCCGGCGTACGTGAGGACGTTGGTCTTGTGGACGAGCGTGACCTTCCGCCGCCGGTCCGGGCGCGCCGCGAGCGCGAACGCGTACCGCACGATCCGCTCCACGCCGTGGCGGGTGTTGATGGACTCCTGCACGGCCACCTCGTGGGGCGTGCCCTTGCGGTGGAACCCGCCGGCCCCCCCGTACAGGCCCTCGCTGTTCTCCCGGACCACCACGAAGTTCACGTCGTCCTCGGTGTGGGACGGGATCAGCGTCTTCACGCCGGGGTAGCGGATCACCGGCCGGAGGTTGACGTATTGGTCGAGCGCGAACCGGATCCGAAGCAGCAGGTCCCGCTCGAGGATGCCCGGCCGCACCTCCGGATGGCCGATGGCCCCCAGGAAGATCGCGTCGAGCTCCTTCAGGCGCGCCAGGTCCTCGTCGGGGAGCACCTCGCCAGTGCGTAGGTACCGCTCGCCGCCGAGGTCGAAGGAGACGAGGTCCACGTCAAACCCGCCCCGAACGGCCTCCAGCACCTTCAGGCCCTCCCGGACCACCTCGGGTCCCGTCCCGTCCCCCGGCAGGACCCCGATGCGGTACGTCGGGCTCACCCCGACCACGGCTCCGTGGTGCTGGTGGACCCCGGCTGGACCTGGAGGGCCCGGTTGATGGCGGCGAGGTAGGCCCGGGCCGAGGCCTCCACCACGTCCACCGACACCCCGCGCCCGGTCACCCGCCGTCCCCCCACGTCGAGCTGGACGACCACGTCGCCCAGGGCGTCGGTCCCGGAGGTCACGCTCGACACGTTGAACGTGACGAGCGTGGCCTCCACGCCGGCCGCCCGTTGGATGGCCCCGCAGGCCGCGTCGATCATGCCGTCCCCCATGGCCGACTCCTCGATCACCTCGTCGCCCCTGCGCAGGCGCACGGTGGCCGTGGGCGACAGGTGCGTCCCCCCCGCCACCTGGAGCGACTCGAGGACGAAGGCGTCCTGCTCCGCCGCGCCGAGCTCCTCGGACACGATGGCCTGGAGGTCCTGGTCCGTGAGCTGGATCTTCCGGTCGGCCAGCTCCTTGAACCGGGCGAAGGCGCGGTTCAGGTGTTCGGGCTCGAGGCCGATCCCGATCTTGGAGAGGGCATCGGCGAACGCGTGCCGCCCGGAGTGCTTCCCGAGCACGATCCGGTTTCCCTCGAGCCCGATGGCCGTGGGGTCCATGATCTCGTAGGTGGCCCGGTTGGCCAGCACGCCGTGCTGGTGGATGCCGGACTCGTGGGCGAAGGCCGACGAGCCCACCACGGCCTTGTTCGGCTGGACCGGGTAGCCGGTGGTCATCGAGACCAGGCGCGAGGTCCGGATGATCTCCTTGATGTTCAGCCCGTGCCGCACGCCGAGCGCCTGGCCCCGGGTGCGGACGATCATCGCGATCTCCTCCATCGAGCAGTTGCCGGCCCGCTCCCCGATCCCGTTCACGGCCACCTCGACCTGGCGGGCCCCGTTCACGATGCCGGCCAGCGAGTTGGCCACGGCCAGGCCGAGGTCGTTGTGGCAGTGGGTGGACACGATCACGTGCTCGGGCACGGACTCGCGGACCACCCGGACGAGCTCCCCGAACTCGTGGGGCATGGCGTAGCCAACCGTGTCGGGCACGTTGATGGTGGTGGCGCCGGCCTCCACGGCCACCTTGAAGGATTCGAGCAGGAACCCGAGCTCGGTGCGGCTGGCGTCCTGGGCCGAGAACTCGACGTCGTCCGTGTAGCCCACGGCGAGCTTCACGCCGTCGCGGATGGCGTCCAGCACCTTCTGCTGCGACATCCGGAGCATGTCCTTCATGTGGATGTCGCTGGTGGAGATGAACGTGTGGATGCGCCACCGCTCCGCGCCCTTCAGGGCCTCCGCGGCCCGGTCGATGTCACCGGGAACCACCCGGGCCAGCGCGGTGATGACCGGCCCACGCACGCTCGACGCGATCTCGCGCACGGCCTCGAACTCGCCGTCCGACGAGATGGGAAAGCCCGCCTCGATGATGTCCACGTTGAGGCGGGCCAGCTGCTCCGCGATCTCGACCTTCTCGGGCCTGGTGAGCGCGATGCCGGGAGCCTGCTCGCCGTCGCGAAGCGTGGTGTCGAAGATCCGTACTACGTCGTCAGGCATCGGGGATCACCTTCTTCTCGGACTCGAGCCAGGGCATCATCCCGCGCAGCTCCCGCCCCACGCCCTCGATCCTGGACGTCCGCGCCTCCTTGCGAAGTCGGAGGAAGTTCGGGAAGCCCTGCTCGGCCTCGGTGATCCACTCCTTGGCGAACTGCCCGCTCTGGATCTCGTCGAGGATCCGCTGCATCTCGGCCCGGACCTCGTCGTCGATCAC
>DASWJF010000029.1:0-2796 GCA_036397275.1 Actinomycetota bacterium | reverse complement strand
GTGGTCGCCGAGTTCATGTTCCAGAAGGTCTCGGCCGCGGCCGTGCGGCGGATCCGCGAGCACCGGGCGGCCCGGCACCGCACGGTCATGATCACGGCCGCGGCCGAGCCGTTCGTCCGGCCCCTGGCCCCGCTGTTCGACGAGGTCATCGCGGCCAGGCTTCAGGTGAAGGACGGGAGGTACACGGGGTTCATGGCCGAGCCGCCGCTGGTCGGCGAGGCCCGGGCGGCGTGGCTCCGCCGGTACGCGGAGGCCGAGGGAGCCGACCTCAAGGCCTCGTACGCCTACGCCGACAGCCACTCGGACCTTGCGCTGCTTCGCGCGGTGGGGAACCCGGTCGTGGTCTCTCCGGACGCCGCCCTGTTGCGGGTGGCCCGGCGGCGACGCTGGCCCGTCGAGGAGTGGGAGATGTCCGGCGGCATGCCCCGGGTCCGGTTCCCCAAGCCGGCGGTTCGGTGAAGGAGGCGGCGTGACGATCCAGGCCCTCGAGCTGTTCCGTTCGGTCCCCCGGTTCCTCGCCGCTCGGGCCGTGGGCGAGCGGGTGCCGGGGCTCGTGTCCGGGCCGCTCGCGCCCATCCGGCTAGTGAGCAAGAAAGACCCGGAGCCGCCCGGTCCCGGGTGGGCTCGGGTCCGGCCGATCCTGTCCGGCATCTGCGGCTCGGACCTGGCCACCATCTCCGGGCGGTCGAGCTTCTACTTCTCGCCGCTCGTGTCGCTCCCGTTCGTGCCGGGGCACGAGGTGGTCGGCGAGCTGATCGACGACGTCGACGGCTTGTCCGCCGGCGCGCGGGTGGTCCTGGAACCCGTCCTGTCCTGCGCCGCCCGCGGCATCGAGCCGATGTGCGCGTCGTGCCGGGAGGGTTCGTTCGGAAGGTGCGACCGGGTGACGACGGGGCACATCGCGGCGGGGCTTCAGACCGGGTACTGCACCGACACCGGCGGCGGGTGGAGCCGGATGTTCGTGGCGCACTCCTCGCAGCTGCACGCCGTCCCCGACGGCCTGTCGGACCGGAGGGCCGTGCTCGTCGAGCCGCTCGCGTGCGCGGTCCACTGCGCGCTCCGGGCGAGCGTGCGGCCGAACGCGGACGTGCTGGTCGTGGGGGCGGGAACGGTGGGGGTCCTCACGCTGATCGCGCTGAAGGCCCTGACCCGGGCCGGCAGCATCGTGGTGGTGGCGAAGCACGAGCGCCAACGGCGGTGGGCGGAGTCGTTCGGGGCGACCGAGGTCGTGTCGCCAGGCGAGGCCCTGAACGAGGTTCGGCGGTCAACGAGCGCGCTGAAGCTGAAGCCGGAGCGGGGTAGCCCGTTCCTGCTGGGCGGGGTGGACGTGGCCATCGACTGCGTTGGCTCGAAGGGGTCGCTCGACCTGGCGCTCCGGAGCACGAAGGCCGGCGGTCGGGTGGTGCTGGCCGGGATCCCGGTGGCGGGTGTCGATCTCACCCCGCTGTGGTACCGGGAGCTGGAGCTGATCGGCGCCTACACCGGCGGGACGGAGTCGGTGCCAGCGTGGCGGAGCTCGGGCGGTGCGACCGGGCGGAAGAAGGAGCGCGTGCCGACGTTCGACATCGCGATGCGGATCGCCGCCGAGACGCCCATCGACGGGATCGTGGGCGCGACGTACCCGCTGGGGCGGTGGCGGGAGGCCATCGACCACGCGCTGGGGGCGGGGAGGCTGGGGACGCTGAAGGTGGCCTTCGACCCGAGGGCCGAGTGATGCGGGGGTCCAGAGGGGCAGCAGCCCCGCGGAGGGAGATGAGGAGGAGCACGTGACGAGACCGGGGTTCGTGCTGGAGGTCGACGAGCGGACGCCGCCGCTGCTCGTCCACGAGGGCGAGGGGTTCCGGCTCCAGAGGTTCCCCCTGGGGACGCGGGTGGTCTACCCTCCGGACCCGTTGCGCCGCATCAAGGACGTGCGGGGGGCGATCCGGCATGCCCTCGCCGAACCCCACGACGCCGAGCCGCTCGCCGACCTCCTGAAGCCGGGCATGAAGCTCACCATCGCCTTTGACGACATCTCGCTCCCCCTCCCGCCGATGCGAGCCCCGGACATCCGCCAGCTCGTCCTGGAGGAGGTCATCGAGCTCGCGGCGCGAAAGGGCGTCGAGGACCTGAAGCTGATCGTCGCCACCTCGCTCCACCGCCGCATGACCGCCGACGAGATCAAGCACGCGGTGGGGGAGCGGGTGTACCGGTCCTTCTACCCGCGCGACCTCACGAACCACGATGCCGAGGACCACGCCAACCTCACGTTGGTCGGCACGACCGACAAGGGCGAGGACGTCGAGATCAACACGCGGGCCGCCCAGTCCGACCTCATCGTGTACGTGAACATCAACCTGGTCGCGATGGACGGCGGTCACAAGTCGGTCCCGGTGGGATTGGCCAGCTACCGAGGGGTCCGGCCTCACCACAACGTCAGCACGATGCTGCACTCGAAGTCGTACATGGACCCCCGGCCCGGTCACTCGGCGATCCACGACTCGTGCGCGCGCATGGGCAAGCTGCTGAAAGACAACGGCGTGCGGATCTTCACCATCGAGACCACCCTGAACAACCAGGTCTTCCCCGAGCCCTTCGGGTTCATGAACAAGCGGGAGTGGGAGTGGTCGGTGAAGGACCAGGCCACGTACCTCGCCGCGAAGAAGGCGAATGACATGTCCCCGTCCAAGCTCCGCCACCAGGTTTGGATGCGGATCGAGTCGCCCTATGGCGTGACCGGCGTCAACGCCGGCGACACCGACGTCGTCCACGATCGGACCCTGGCCCGGCTCCACCAGCAGCAGCTCACCGAGGTGA
>DASWJF010000028.1:0-3849 GCA_036397275.1 Actinomycetota bacterium | reverse complement strand
CCTTCGAGCGCGTCCGCGATGTCGAGGGGGAGGGGGCCCGATCCCGGCGCCACCCACCACGAAACCCGGCGCCTGCCGGCCTCGGTGCGCATCACGCCCACGGCATCGAGATCCAGGTACTCGGCGAGGCGCCGGCATTCGCCCGTTTCGTCGGTCCTGTGGTCGACCGCTGCGTCCACCCTATTCCCTTCTGCCGGCACGGCTCGAAGCCGTGCCCCCTGCCTCTCGCATTCGTCGTCGCCCGGAGGGCTTTCGGGGTCGGCCGTTCGACCGCCCAATGCCCGTTCGATCTAGTTCTTCCTTCGGATGGTTCGGGGTTGCGCTTGAACGGGCAGGGGCGAGTGGGCTCGCGAGTCGGGTCTCGGCGTGTCGGGACGCCTTCGTCGAGCGGGCGTGCCACGAGACCGGGGGGCTACTTCGAACGGACTAGGAGTCCGGTTCGCCGACCGCTCGGGCCAGGACCTGGGCCACGTCCTCGACCCGCACGCCGTCCCCGCGGGTTCGCCCGCCGTCGTCCAGCATCACCAGGCAGTACGGGCAGGCGACGCCCACGGTGTCCGCGCCCGTCGACGCGGCTTCGTCCATCCGCTCTTCGTTGATGCGCTTTCCGATCCGCTCCTCCATCCACATCCGGGCTCCCCCGGCTCCGCAGCACAGGCCGCGGTGCCCGTGGCGGGGCATCTCGACCGTGGACAGGCCGGGCACGGCGTCCAGGACGCGTCGCGGCTCGGCGTAGACGTCGTTGTGGCGACCCAGGTAGCAGGGATCGTGATAGGTGAGGAGGCCCTTCACCTCTCTGGTCGGCTCGAGCCGTCCCTCATCGACCAGCCGGGCCAGGAGCTGCGTGTGGTGGATGACCTCGAACCGACCCCCGTAATCGGGGTACTCGTTCCGCAAGGTGTTGAAGCAGTGGGGGCAGTTTGCGACGACCGTGGTGACACCCGCGTCGGTGAGCGTCGCAACGTTCTTCTCCGCGAGGGTCTGGAACAGGTACTCGTTGCCGATCCGCCGAGCCGGGTCCCCGGTGCAGAGCTCCCGAGGCCCGAGGACGGCGAAGGACAGGCCGGCCCGCTGGAGGAGCCCGGCCACGCTCCGGGAGACCGCCTTGGCCCGGTCGTCGAAGGACCCGGCGCAGCCCACCCAGTACAGGAGCTCCGGGGCCTTCTCCTCCTCCCCGAGCACGCTCACCCCCAGGCCCTCGGCCCACGCGGCTCGCTCCGACTGGGGCTGGCCCCACGGGTTGCTCGTGCTCTCCAGGTTCCGAAGCAGCGCTCCGGCCTCCGCCGGGAACCGCGACTCGCCCATCACGAGGTACCGGCGCATGTCGACGATGTGGTCGATGTGCTCGATGTCAACGGGGCATTCCTGCATGCAGGCGCCGCACGTTGTGCAGGCCCACAGCACCTCGTCGTCCACGACGGCGGGGACGAGCGGCACGGGGTCTGCCGGCGACCCGGCGCGCTTCGCATCCAGGATCTTCGGCCCCTGCTCGAACAGGTGGTCCCGGAGGTTCATCACCAGGAGCTTGGGGGAGAGCGGCTTGCCCGTGTTCCACGCGGGGCATGCGCTCTGGCACCGCCCGCACTCAGTGCACGCGTAGAGGTCGAGCGCCTCCTTCCACGTGAGGTCCTCCACGGTGGCGGCCCCCAGATGCACTTCATCGGACTCGGGGTTCTCCAGGTCGATCCGGAGCGGCGTCAGGTACCCACGAGGCTTGGTGTTGGCGAAGAACACGTTGATGGCGCTCGTCACGATGTGCAGGTGCTTCGAGTACGGGATGTAGACCAGGAACCCCAGGATCAGCAGGAGGTGGAACCACAGGAAGAACCGCTCGTACAGACCGAGCACGCCGGGACTCATGGGTTCGAACACCGTGGAGACCGCGGTGGCGACCGGCGTCCACGCCGGCGGCGCCTCGGCCAGGCTGTGGGCGATCCGGACCGCGTTCAGCCCGAAGAGGGTGAGGATGATCCCGAAGATCCACACCAGGATGAGGTCCGCCTCCTGCATGTGGCTGCCCACGAACCGCTCCGGGCGCTGGACCTTTCGGATGGCCAAGGCCATGAGCACGCCGGTCACCACGAGGACCCCGAACAGGTCCTGGAGCAGTCCCAGCCAGCCGGCGTGCCCGACCAGGGGGATGGCGAAGGTCCGGTCCACCGCTTGGCCCATGGCCTCGACGATGGTGGTGAGTAGGACCAGGAACCCCCAGAAGATGAAGGCGTGCATGGCGCCCGGGACGAGGCGCTGCAGCAGCTTCCTTTGGCCCAGCACCACCGTGACCTCGCGCTGCACGCGGACCGAAACGTCCCGGGTACGGTCCACCGGCCGGCCAAGCCGAACCAACTGGAACAGGAGCCGGGCCCGGAGGGCGAACAGGCCCCCCGCCAACGCGACCAGCACGAGGATGGCCATGAGGCCGACTGCGGAGGGGCGGCCCGCTGCGAAGGCGGGTCGGGCAAGCTCACCGATCACGCTCGGGGCAGTGTATGGGCCTGCTCGAGGCTAGGCAAACGGCGTGCGGTGGGCGACCGATCGAGTGCCCGGTCCCGGATGGCCCGCCGTCGCTTGATCACCGGCAGCCTCGCTCTTTTCCTCACAGACTTGCCAAGAAGGCACTCAACTTCTATACTCCGCCTCAGCTGAAGAGAACGCTTCTAAGGAGGCTGAGTACATGCCACGAGCGGTGGGCATCGACCTCGGGACCACCAACTCCGTGGTCTCCGTGCTGGAGGCCGGCGAGCCGGTGGTCATCCCGAACGCGGAGGGCTCCCGGACCACCCCGTCGGTGGTGGGGTTCTCCAAGAACGGTGAGATCACCGTGGGGGAGGTGGCCAAGCGACAGGCCATCACCAACCCGGACCGGACGGTCCGCTCCGTCAAGCGGGAGATGGGCCGGAAGGACTGGCACATCGAGGTGGACGGGAAGAAATGGACGCCCCAGGAGATCTCGGCCCAGATCCTGATGAAGCTGAAGCGGGACGCCCAGGCCTACCTGGGCGACACCGTGACCCAGGCCGTCATCACCGCCCCCGCGTACTTCGACGACGCGCAGCGCCAGGCCACCAAAGAGGCCGGCCAGATCGCCGGCCTGGAGGTTCTGCGGATCATCAACGAGCCGACGGCGGCGTCGCTGGCGTACGGATTGGACAAGCAGCACGACCAGACCATCCTCGTCTTCGACCTGGGCGGCGGGACCTTCGACGTCTCGCTCCTGGAGATCGGTGAGGGGGTCTTCGAGGTCAAGGCCACCCACGGTGACACGCACCTGGGGGGCGACGACTGGGATCAGCGGGTCATCGACTGGATGGTGAAGGGGTTCAAGAACGCGCACGGCGTCGACCTGTCCCAGGACCGGATGGCCCTCCAGCGGCTGAAGGAGGCGGCGGAGAAGGCCAAGATCGAGCTCTCGCAAGTCGCCGAAACCCCCATCAACCTGCCGTTCGTGACGGCCACCGCCGAAGGCCCCCTGCACCTCGAGATGAAGCTCACCCGCTCCGAGTTCGAGCGGATGACGGAGGACCTGGCGGATCGATGCACAGGTCCCTTCGAGCAGGCCGTGAAGGACTGGGGCAAGGACGTCTCGGCCATCGACCACGTGATCCTGGTCGGCGGCGCGACCCGTATGCCGATGATCCAGGAGCTCGTCCGTAAGGTCACCGGGGGCAAGGAGCCCCACAAGGGCGTGAACCCCGACGAGGTGGTGGGGGTCGGCGCGGCCATCCAGGCGGGCGTCCTGAAGGGTGACGTGAAGGACATCCTGCTCCTCGACGTGACCCCGCTCACGCTCGGCGTCGAGACCAAGGGCGGGATCTTCACCCGGCTGATCGAGCGCAACACCACGATCCC
>DASWJF010000027.1:0-4572 GCA_036397275.1 Actinomycetota bacterium | reverse complement strand
CCAGGAGGTGCTCGATCGCGTGACGAGCGCCGCCCACGTTGTCGATGAGGACCTCGTCCGCCTTGACCCGCCGGGCCGGCCGATCCATGAACACGACCGGCGTGCCGTGCCGGATCTCCTCGAGCAGGTAGCTGTGGTCGGGGCCGGCCGGAACGATCAGCAGTCCGGTGACCTGCCGCTCGAGGAGCGTGCCCACCGCTTTCTGCTCCGCCGCGGGGTTCTCGTCGGAGCTCGCGATGACGACCATGTGGCCGTGCACCCGTGCGATCTCCTCCACGCCCCGGGCGATGCTGGAGTAGAAGGGGTTGCGAACGTCCTCGATGACGAGGCCCACGGTGGCCGGCCGCTGCCTTCGGCGAAGGTTCCGGGCGGTGTCGTTGGCCCGGTACCCCAGCACCGCAACTGCCTCTCGGACCCTCGCCGCGGTCTCGGCCCTGACGCCCCGCTCGTCGTTCACCACCCGCGAGACGGTCTTCAGGCTGACCCCGGCCACCCCCGCCACGTCCACCATCGTGGGCCGCGCCCTCATCCCCCGCCCCCTCGATCACACGATGCAGGCCGAACCCGGGTTGCTCCCCGTCCGAGGTCGTCGTGGTCTCGTCGTCGCGTTGACAGACACACGTCCTGGCAGACAACGTTGTCATGCACTCAAGCACGGCCTTCGAGACGTTGTCAAGCCAGGCTCCGGGGCCGCCATCGGGTCGGCGAGGCCGATGGGGCCGGTCGAGGGGTGGGCTATCGTCTCCGCCTGAACCGCCGCATCTTTGGGGGTCGCCATGGCTGCATCCTGGGCGATCGTGACCGGGGGCGGCTCGGGTCTCGGCCTGGCACTGGCCGAGGGCCTGGGGCGAACTGGGATCTCGGTCGCCATCCTCGGTCGTGATCCGGACCGGTTGGACGACGCGCTCCGGCGCTTGCGAGCGGGCGGAGGGGACGTCGAGGGCTTCCCCTGCGACGTGTCCAAGCAAGCCGACGTCCGAGACGCGTTCTCGCGGATCTCCCGGGACCGCGAGGTGAGGTTCCTGTTCAACGTGGCCGGAGCGGGACGCTTCGGGCCGGTGGAGGAACTCACCGAGGACGCGATCGACGAGGTCCTGTCGGGGAACCTCCGGGGGCTGATGATGGCCACGGCCGCGGCGCTGCCCGTCCTTCGCGCTGCCGGAGGCGGGACCATCGTCACCGTGCTGTCATCAGCCGCATTGGTGGGCCGGCCCAACGAGGCCGCCTACTGCGCCGCGAAATGGGGAGGCCGGGGGTTCATGGAGGCGTTGCGAGCCGCGCTCAAGGGGAGCACCATCCGGACGCTCACGGTCTACCCCGGCGGGATGCGGACCCCGTTCTGGGGCCCGGACGTGGGGGAGCCACCCGACCTCGACACCTACATGGATCCGCATGACGTGGCCGCTCAGATCCTCGGGGTGATCCTCGACCCCGGGGGAGCCCACGTGACCGAGATGACGATCGCTCGAGGCTGAAGATCCGCCGATGAAGGGGACCCTGGCACGGTCGCGCGAGGCGCTCCGGAGCCACGACTTTCGCAAGCTGTTCGCCATCCGGCTGGTCAGCCAGTCCGCGGACGGGCTGTTCCAGGCGGCCCTGGTCGCCTCCGTCGTGTTCAACCCGGAGGAGCAAAGCACCGCGGTGGGATTCGCCATCGCCACCCTGGTGGTCTCGCTTCCGTTCTCGATCATCGGGCCGTTCACCGGCGTGTTCATCGACCGGTGGTCCAGGCGGCAGATCCTGGTGATCGCCCCGTGGCTCCGGGCCGCGGTGGTGGGGCTCGCGTTGCTCGATCCGACGAGCGCGGCGATCCCCTTCTACGCCGGCGTGCTGATGGTGTTCTCCGTGAACCGCTTCTACTTGGCCACGGCGCAGGCCGTGGTGCCGCGGCTGGTCCCCATCCAGGACCTGCTCATGGCGAACTCGATGGCCACGGTCGGCGGGACCGTGGCGCTCCTGGTCGGCGTGTTCGCGGGTGGACGGGTGTCCGATGTGTTCGGCAACGTGCCGGTGATCGTGGCCGCCGGCGCGATGTGGATCGTGGCCTCGCTCATCGCCTCCAGGATCACCGCGAGCCTCGTGCCGCATCACCTTCCCCAGACGCCGGTTCGCGACGAGCTCCACCGGGTGATCCAGGAGTTCGCCGACGGTATCCACCGCCTGGCCCGAACGCCGAGGGCCGTCGGTCCGATCACCTCGATCACGCTGGACCAGATGGGCCAGGGCATCGTGCTGGTCCTCTCGCTGTTCGTCTTCCGCGAGCAGTTCAAGGAAGGCGTGGGGTCCTTCTCGAACCTGATCGGCGCAGGCGGTGTCGGCGTGCTGCTCGGCATCCTCACGGTGGGGAAGCTGGAGGAGCGGTTCGCCAAGGAGCGGATCGTATCCGGCGCGTTCTTCATCGGCGCGGTGGCGCTCCTGGCCCTGTCCACCCACATCACGGGCCTCACGGTGCTGTTCGGGAGCTTCGCGGTTGGGCTTACCTTCGCGTGGAAGAAAGTCCCCGTGGATACAATGGTCCAGGAGGCCATCCCCGACGGCTACCGGGGGCGAGTGTTCGCCGCGTACGACGTGGCGTACAACATGTCGAGGATCGGGGCTGCGTTCCTGGCCATCCCCATGCTGCACTACCTCAGCCCGGCGTGGTCGGTGGCGATCATCGGGATGGTCTTCCTGCTGTGGGCGCCGGTGTTGCCGCTCTGGATCGCCCGCTTGCCCGAGCTGGTGATCCGGTTCTACGAGGGCGCGAGGGCGGAGGAGTGGCCTCGGGCCGTGATCTGGGGAGGGGTCGAGGAGCGGGTCGAGGTGGAGCGGTCGTGGCTCGAGGAGCGGAACGGCGAGCGACTGACCTGCTACCGCCTGGCCATGGAAGACGGAACGGTCATCGAGGTGTCCAGGGCCGACGACACCAAGACGTGGCGTCTGGACCGCGAGCTCTCGTAGCGGCCTCGACTCCTATCCCGGCTCCGGCCCGTCGACGTTCACGACGGGTTCGCCGGTGCCCGACCGGGTCACGATGATCTCGGCCTCGACGCCGCTCGGGTTGCTCTCGCGGTGGATGGCGCCCCTCGGCACGAAGAAGAAGTCGCCCGGCCCCGCCTCAAGGATCTCGCTCCCGCCGGGGCCGAACTCCATGCGAACCGCGCCGGACAAGACGTAGATCGAGGTTTGGAAGGCGCCGTGGTGGTGCCAGCCGGATACCATGCCGGGAGCGGTCCTTGCCGAACCGGACCACATCCCCGGCGTTGCGATCGCCTCCTCGCGGGTCATCCCCGTTGTCGGCTGTCCGGTGCTGCGCTCCTCCGGCCTGATTCTGCGAATGCCGCCCACCCGGATATCCTCACATACCACGAGAGTCTGGTCGAAGGTTGATCGGTGGCACGAACTACCGGGCCCGTCGTCTCCCCGAAGGAACCTTCGGGTTGATCCTCGCGTCGGGTGGCCCGGGACCTGCGAGATTCGGAGGAACGAAGGGAGCTGGGATGCAGGGCCGGATGCTGATCTCGATCCTGCTCGCCACGGTGATGTCTGCAGCGGCGTGCGCCGACGAGGGCGGGGATGTGGGCACGCCGTCCCCCACGCCCTCCGCGACGACGGGATCGCCCTCGCCCGGCCCGTCGCCCACCGGATCCCCCTCGCCGACGCCAAGTCCGGAGCTGGAGGATGGCCGGCACTTCGGTTACATCGAGTCGGCCGACATCCGGACCCTTCCCGGGACGATGGTGTTCGACCTGGCCTACTTCCTGACCGGGGACGAGGCCAACGAGGCAGCCGAGGAGCACGGAGACGAGACCCCCGTCCCGAACGACTACTACATCGTGAACGACAACCGGAGGCTCAGGACGATCGTGGTGTCGCGCAACATCCGGATCCTGCTCCTCGACTGGAAGCATTGCTGCGACCGGTTCTTCCCCGCCGACCCGGGCCGGTTCCAGGACTCCTTCGCCCTGGACGAGTACCCGCTTGGCAACTACAAAGGGTCGTTCTCGCAGTACTGGCTCACTGTGAAGGACGGCGTCGTCACGGCGATCGAGGAACAGTACCTGCCGTGATCCGCGCCGCCCGAAACGGAGCCGGACCGCTGACCGCCCTGGTCCTTGCGGCGTCGCTCGCGGCGTGCAGTTCGGCCGGGGCGACCAGGACCGGGACCGCCGCAAGCGACACCAGCTCCTCCCCGGACTCGACCGTCGATAAAAGCGCCACCCCCACCCCATCGCCGAGCGCAGCGCCCTCCCCCAGCCCGTCAACGCTCCCGGCCAGGTTCCGGGGATCCGTCTCGCAGATCCCCTCCGACCTCGAGGCCGAGATGCGCGGAACGACCTGGCGCCCTGGGTGTCCCGTGGACCTGACCGACCTCCGGCTCCTCACCATTCGGTACTGGGGCTTCGACGGCGCCGTCCACGAGGGCCCCATGGTGGTGAACGAGCGGGTGGCCGCCGACGTGGTGTGGGTGTTCCGGCAGCTGTTCGATGCCCGGTTCCCCATCAAGCGCATGCACCTGTCCCGCCGGTACCGCCCGAACCACGACGACCCCAACGACAGGCGCGACTACACGGCCTCGTTCAACTGCCGGCC
>DASWJF010000026.1:0-11521 GCA_036397275.1 Actinomycetota bacterium | reverse complement strand
CGGCAGGAACCAAATCTGGGGGACCGCGATCTTCTACGGGTGAGACCCGGAAGGACGGCGGCTTATCCGAAGTCCTCCGGGTTCACGTTCTCGAGGAACTCGCGGAACTTCTCGACCTCATCCTCGTCCTCCCCTGCCGGGATGAGGATGGAGGCCTCGCTCAGGACCTCCTCGCTGGCGTAGATCTTGCAGCTTATCCGTACCGCCAGGGCGATGGCGTCGCTCGGCCGGGATGAGATCTCGTACGAGGTGCCGTTCCGCTGCATGTTGATCATGGCGTAGAACGTTCCCTCCCGGAGCTCCGTGATGACGATATTGTCGACCTGCACCGACATCTCGTCGAGGATGTTCTTCAGAAGGTCATGGGTCATGGGGCGGGGCGTGACCACGCCCTGGAGCGCGAGCGCTATGGCCGCCGCTTCGGCCTGGCCGATCCAGATGGGGAGGAACCGTTCCCCCTCCGCCTCCCGCAGGAGCACGATGGGCTGATTGGTCGGCAGCTCGATCCGAACGCCTGCGAGACTCATCTCGATCATGGCTCAAGCTGCAATCTAGCCCTCCCCTCACGGTCCGACAACCTAGGCCTCCGCATCCTCGGGTGGGTCGGAGGGGGGCGGCGGCGGCGCTCCCCGGGCGAGGTAGGGCACGAGCAGGTCGGGCTCCGCCGCAAGAGCCGCAACGTCTTGCACCGCAAGGATATCTGGCACGTTTCGGAACCGCTCCTGGAAGTCCAGCCCGTAGCCCACCACGAACACGTCGGGACAGTCGAACCCGACGTACCGGAGCGGGAGCGGCGTGATGCGGCGCGCCGACTTGTCGAGGAGGGCACAGACCTCTACCGACGCGGGGTGGCGGGACTCCAACACCGAGATCAGGTACGAGAGGGTGAGGCCCGTGTCGACGATGTCCTCGACGATCAGCACGTGGCGCCCGCCGATGTCCTCGTCAAGATCCTTCACGATCCGGACCCGGCCCATGGACTCCGTGGCCCCACCGTACCGGGAGATGGACATGTAGTCGATGGAGACCGGCAGGCGGATCTGCCGGAACAGGTCCGCGAGGAACACCGACCCGCCCTTTAGGACCGAGATCAGGACGGGCGCGCGCCCCTCATAGTCCCCGGTGATGGTGCGGCCGAGCTCCTCGATCCGCCGGCGGATGTCCTCGCGCCCGAACAAGACGCGCACGACGTCCGACACCGGGCGCGATGGTAGCAGAGGGCTCACCCGAGCAGGGCGGACAGGACGCTCGAGACGGCCTCCAGGACGGCCGAACCCGCCCGTCGCCACCACGGGCCGGGCTCCGCCGGCGGCGGGCCCGGCACGCCCGCCACGACCAGGGGAACCCTCCCCATCCTCATGTCGGGCGTGGATACGGTCACGAACCCCACGGTCTCCCCGGCCTCCGGCGGAAACGTCACGCCGGGCCGCACCGTCACCTTGCGTCGAACCGCGGCGTCCTCGGCGACCAGGCCGAAGAGCGATGCCCCGGCCACCACCTGCACCTCCCGGCCGGCGATGGGGACCGTGCCGAAGGGCCGGCCCTCGCGCACCAGCTCCCGGAGCTCGAAGGCGGCGAACCCGTGGTCGAGCAGCGCGGCCGCGTCGGAGAAGGGCTCCCCCGGCTCCCCCAGCACCACCGTCACCAGTCGGACCCCGTCGCGCTCGGCCGCGGCGACCAGGCAGAACCCGGCAGGGGTGGTGAAGCCGGTCTTGCCCCCGATGGCCCCCGGGTACAGCCACAGAAGGACGTTCCGGTTCTGGATCACGCGCGACGGACCGGACGACGACGGGATCTCGCGGAACCGGGTCGCCACGATCGTCTCGAACAACGGATGTGCGAACGCGGCCCGGGTCATGGTCACGAGGTCTCGCGCGCTGGAGAACCCCGTGTTGTCGAGGCCGTTCGGCGAGGCGAACCGGGTGTTCCGCAGACCGAGGTGGCGGGCCTGCCGGTTCATCCCGGCAACGAACGCCTCCACCGTACCCGAGACATGCTCCGCCAGGGCGATCGCGGCGTCGTTCGCCGATTGGAGGAGGAGCGCGTACAGGAGGTCCTCGACGGTGATCCGCTCTCCGGCCTCCAGGCCGAGCTGCGAGATGCCCGCTCCGGTTCGGCTCGCTGCGGCCTCAGGACTCACCGTGACGACGTTCGCGGGGTCCGTCCGCTCCAGGACCAGGAGGGCCGTCATGATCTTCGTGACGCTTGCGATGGGACGACGTTGGTCCGGATCGCTCTCGTACAGGGCCCGGCCGGTGCCGAGGTCGGCCAGGATGGCGGAGGCCGCCCGGATCTGGGGCGGCTGCCGGGACGGTTCCGGCGTACGGAGCGCGGTGGGGAACGGTGACGGCGACGTTAGCCCGCCGGGGACCGGGACCGGCGTGGGCGGGGGCGGCTCGAGGGATTGAGCGAGCCCGATGGCCGGGAGCGCCACCGGAAGCGCCAGGAGCGCCAGGAGCGCGGCGGCACATCTGAGCCGGGCCCGGCGTGCCTTCCTCACGTCGAGCGGCTACGGAGCCGTGAGGTACTGCCGCAGGTTGTTCCGCAGCAGCGCCTGCTTGAGCTTTCGCGACGCCCTGGACAGCTCGCCGAGGGAGCCTGCCGCCAGCTTCCGGGCGTCGGGGTTCCGCTGGCGGAGCTGCGGCATGATGATGGACTCGAAGAACGTCGCCTCGCGATCGGCGAAATGCCGGTACATCGTGAGGTGCCGAGGCTCGACGCCGTACTTGAAGAAGTCCCTGAGGATGGACAGCACGATGTAGTCATCGCCGTTGTAGTATTTGGCGGAGTCGGGCCCGTGCGAGCTGATCAGGCCGAAGGACTCGAGCTCCTTGATCCGCTCCTTGTCCACGCCGGTCGCCGTCGACATCTCCTCGATCGACATCTGGAGGCCGGTGGGAGGCTCGGCCAGGCCGTCGTCCACGTCCGGCTCCGCCGCCGCCCGGTCCCCCGCGATCGTCCCAGGGCCGGCCTCCTGCGTGAGCAGACGGTCCTTGATCACCTTGAGCGGCAGGTACTCGTCGCGCTGCAACCGCAGGATGTGCTTCAGCCGCGCGACGTCCTTGTCGTAGAACTTGCGGTAGCCGGAGGGCGTCCGCTCCGGCTCGATCAGCCCCTCCGACTCGAGGAACCGGATCTTGGAGATCGTGATGTCGGGGAACTCGGTCTTGACCGAAACCAGCACCTCCCCGATGGACTGGTAGTTGCGCGTCGCCATCGCTCACTCGCCTGCCTGGAAGAACGCCAATTTGAACTTCCCGATCTGGATCTCGTCCCCCGTCGCGAGCTTCGTCACCTCGACCCGCTCGCGGTTCACGTACGTGCCGTTCAGGCTGCCCTGATCGTGGATGAAGAACTCGTTCCCTTCCCGGCGGATCTCGGCGTGGTTGCGCGACACGGTGATGTCGTCAAGGAAGATGTCGCTGTCGGTGCGCCGGCCCGCCGTGGTGACGTCCTTCTCGATCAAGAAGGTGGACCCCGCGTTCGGGCCGCGCCTTACCATGATGAGGGCCTGGCCGGGCTCCAGCTCCTCGCCCGGGAACGGGAATTCCTCGGCCCGGTCCTCCTCCACCTCCACCGGCGTGATGCCCACGGTGGTCTCGTCCAGGAGCGGCGCGCCGCAGTTGGCACAGTATCGCGCCCCGTCCTTGTTCGGATGTCCACAGCGGGTGCAGTACAAGCTCGGCCGCCCCTCCGCCCTAACGTCTGGCTGAAGGTCGAGGTTGAGCCTTGCCTCGCAGCCTCGACCAAAGGTGGACGTTATCGCAGGTGAGTTGAAGGGTCAACCGGTGAGACAGCACCAGCGTCGAGCCTTTCGGGAGTGGAGGTTGGGGCCAGACGTGCTGGTCAGTGCGGTGGAGGCCCCGGGGGAACCCTCGAGCACCAGGCGAAGGCGCCCTCGCTACTCGCCTTCGGTCTCTCGAAGGTAGGCCTGGTACGCGGCGGCATCCATGAGCGAGTCGAGCTCGGACGGATCCGACATCTCGAGCACGACGAGCCACCCCTCCCCGTAGGGGGACTCGTTCACGAGCTCGGGCCGTTCGTCGAGGAGGGGGTTGCGCTCCACGATCGTGCCGGTGGCGGGGCTGAACACGTCCGAGACGGACTTGGTCGACTCCACCTCGCTGAAGGGCTGCATGGCCGTCACCGTGGTCCCGACCTCGGGCACGTCCACGTACACGACGTCGCCCAGGGCGTCCTGGGCGTAGTCGGTGATGCCGACGCGGATGCGGCCGCCACCATCGTCACGCACCCACTCGTGCTCCTTCGTGTAACGGAGGTCCTGCGGGAAGTCCATACCCCTCCCCCTACGGTGAAGGTCTCGCCCTGGCTAGGGTGAACCTATCATCCCGGGCAAATCCGATGAGACCTCACGTGGAGGGTGCCGTGAGGACGCGGCGGAGATCCCCCGCGTACAGGAGCGTGGCCACGTAGTACTCGACGATGGCGACCCCGTAAGCGATCCACCCAAGGGCCAGGGCGGAGGAGGCGAACGCGTAGCCCAAGGTTCCCCAGGCGATCAGCACGATGGCGGCCATCAACCCGAAGGTCGCGAGCTTGCCGATGAAGCGGACTTCGATCCGGACCCTCCGGGTCAGCATGAGCACCAGGCCGGCCAGGAGGACGAGCCCGTCGCGCACCAGGATCAGCAGCGCCGCCCAGAGCGGGAACGCGTCCCGGACCGCCAGGGCCACCAGGCCGGCCGCCATGGCCAGGCGGTCCGCGGTCGGATCGAGAACCTTGCCGAGCTCCGACACCTGCCCCGTCCGGCGGGCCACGTACCCGTCCACCCAGTCCGTGGAGATGACCACGACGAACAGGACGAGGCCGGCGAACGTGGTGTCCCGGTCCACGATCAGCCACACGAACGCCGGGATCAACAGGACACGAGCGAGCGACAGCGCGTTCGGGATGGTGGCGACGGCAGACGATGGAGTCTCGCTCGGCGCGGTGGTCATCGTTCCGCGGAACCTACCATCCCGCGGGCCCGCCGGGTGACCCCGCTCTCCCCTGCAGAGTCACCTCGGCCGAGGGCTCAACTCGAAGCGATGGTCGTTGAACCTAGGCTTCGGGTCGAGACTGATCTAGACTCTCGAGTGGCCGGTCCGGAGCCTCCATGAGCACGGAAACCTCCGGTTCCGGTCCGAGGTGGCCCGGGACTTCCCCCCGGGCCACCTTCCTGCTCCAGGCGAAGGCCCGGAGCGGTGGACGAGGGTTGTCCGGGACCGTGGGAGGCCCGGGCACTGCTCGTCGGGCCGGCCGGATTTGAACCGGCGACCTTCTGACCCCCAGTCAGACGCGCTAACCAAGCTGCGCCACGGCCCGGCGACGCCGATTGTACCGGCTCCATCATCCCGGCCGCTGGGGCCGCCTCGCCCTCGGCCTAGCGCCGGCCGCTCTTGGACCGCTTGGCTCGGAACCGGAGCCTGATCGGGACGCCCTCGAATCCGAACGCTCGCCTCAGGCGGTGCTCCAGGAACCGCTGGTACGGACCGTCCGGCGATGCCCTCCCGAACAGCACGAACGTCGGGGGGCCGGCCGAGACCTGCGTGCCGTACCGGTACCGGGCCCCGCCCGGAGCGGCCCGCTCCCCCTGGGCCTCCTGAAGGACCCCGTTCACCTCGGAGGTGGGAACCCGCTTCGCCCATCGTTCGTGGAGCGCCACCAGGCCCTGGGGCAGATGGGCCACCCCCGCGCCGGTCAGCGCCGAGGTCCTGGACACGGCGGCCTGCGCGAAGATCTCGACGGCCTCCCCCAGCTGCTTGTACGTCCGGTCCTTCTCGGAGACGAGGTCCCACTTGTTCGCCACCACCGCGAGGGCCCGGCCCGCGTCCACGACCCGGGCGGCGATCCGGCGGTCCTCCACCGTGAACCCCTCGCTCGCATCGAGCACCAGCACGGCCACGTGGGCCCGCTCGATGGCCCGCACCGCCCGGAGGAAGCTGTAATACTCGAGCCCCTCGGCCCTCGATGGCCGCCTCAGCCCCGCCGTATCCACGAACCGCACCGTGCCGGACGGCCAGGCCGCCACGGCGTCCACGGCGTCTCTGGTCGTCCCAGCCTCCTCGAACACCACCGAGCGCTCCTCGCCGACCAGTCGGTTGAACAGGGAGGACTTGCCCACGTTGGGGCGGCCCACGATGGCGAACCGCGGCTCGGATCCCTCCTCCTCGCCCGGGGGGCCCTCAGGCAGGAGGTCCACGACCCGGTCGAGCAGGTCGCCGGCGCCCCGCCCGTGGAGCGCGGAGACCGACAGGGGCTCGCCCAGCCCCAGCGCGAAGAACGCCGTGGCATCGGCCTCCTCGCGCTCGGAGTCCACCTTGTTCGCCACGACGAGCACGGGGACCTCGGCCCGCCGGAGGCGCCGGGCCAGGGCCGCGTCCTCTTCCACAGGGCCCGTCTCCGCGTCGACGACCAGCAGGACCAGATCGGCTTGGAGGGCGGCCTGTTCCGCCTGCCGCGTGGCCAAGGCCTCGATGCCGGTGGCCTTTCGCGCGTAGCCCCCCGTGTCCACCAGGCGGAATCGCCGGCCGCGCCAATTGGCCTCCACCTCGACCCGGTCCCTGGTGACGCCCGGGGTCTCGTGCGCGATGGCCTGGCGCCCCCCGAACAGCCGGTTCACCAGGCTGGACTTGCCCACGTTCTGGCGGCCCATCACGGCCACGGTCGGGAGGTGCGACGAGCTCACGATCCCGCCCCCAGCCGCTCCCGCACGATGGCCAGGGCCTCTCGGAACACCTGATCGGGTTCCTTGCCCGTGGTGTCGACGGGATCGGCGTCCGGCGCCGGCACGAACGGGTTGACATGCTCGTCCTGGGCGTCTCGGACGGCCAGGGCATCGGCCACCTCGGGACCGTCGGTTCGGCCGGCCCCGTCCTCCCGCTCCCGGACCCGCCGGGCCGCCCGCTCCTTCGGAGTGGCCACCAAGAAGATCTTCACCGTGGCATCCGGGAACACCACCGACCCGATGTCTCGGCCCTCCATCACGGCCCCCCCTTCACCCAACCGACGCTGCTCGTGCCGGAGGACCGATCGGACGTCCGGGTGGCTGGAGACCTTCGAGACGTGGACCTCCAGCTCTGACGAGACCAGGTCGGGTGACGGCGGCTCACCCTCGATGACCAGCGAGGACGGAGTGAACCTCGAGCTGAGGTCGAATCTGATGCGACGGCCCAGTGCAGCCAGGGCCGGGCCGTCGTCGAGGTCGAGGCCTTCCTGCAGGGCCCGGAGGGTCAGGGCCCGGTACATGAGCCCGGTGTTCACGTAGGGCAGGCCCACGGCCTCTGCCAGCCTTCGGGCAAGGGTGCTCTTGCCCGAGCCGGCCGGGCCGTCGATGGCGAGCAGCGGAGCGGCCATGGGCTAGGCCCCGACCCTCGCCCCCAGGGCCCGGAGCGCTCCCACGAACCCGGGGAACGAGACCGCCGCCGCCTCCATGCCCTCGATGTCGCACCCCGAGCGGGCCCCGAGGGCGGCCACCGCCGCCCCCATGCCCATCCGATGGTCGCCCCGGGCGTCCGCCCTGCCCCCAGCCAGGCCTCCGCCCGCCACCACCAGGTCGTCGCCCTCGACCTCGGCGTGCCCGCCCAACCCCCGGAGCAGATCCGCCAGCCCGGTGAGGCGGTCGCTCTCCTTCACCCTGAGCTCCCCCGCACCCACGAACCGCGTCTCCCCCACTCCGTGGGCAGCGAGCGCCGTAAGGACTGGCACCTCATCGATCACGAGCGGGAGCTCCCGGGCCTCGATCCGCGTGCCGATCAATCCCTCACCCCCCGACACGAACAGCTCGCCCAGGGGTTCCCCCAGCGCCTCGCCGGTCACGTGCCGATCAACCCGCACGCCCATCCGCCCCATGACGGTCAGGAAATGCGTTCGCGTGGGATTGAGCCCCACCTCATGCACCTCGAGCTCGCCTCCGGTCAGGGCGGCCGCCCCCACCAGGAATGCTGCCGATGAGACATCCCCCGGCAGGACACCCTCGAACCCGTCGTGCTGGAAGGCTGCCACGTAGATCGTCCCGTCCTTCGAGCGAACCGGCGCGCCGAGGCGGTCCAGCGCCCGCTCCGTATGGTCCCGCGTGGGAGCCGGCTCCACCACCGTGGTCTGGCCGGCGGCGGCCAGCCCGGCCAGCAGGACCGCGCCCTTCACCTGGGCGCTCGGCGCGAGGAGGTGGTGGTGGATGCCGTGGAGGGCCCTCCCCTCAATCTCCACCGGGGCGTGGCCGTCGGTGGTCCCGACCGTCGCACCCATCTCCCGAAGGGGCGCCGCCACGCGCTCCATCGGCCTTGCCCGCAGGCTGTCGTCGCCCGTCAGGACGGTGGCGAAGGGCGCGGAGGCCAGCACGCCCGCCAGCAGGCGGATCGTCGTACCGGAGTTCCCGCAGTCCAGGGGGCGGGCTGGCTTCCGGAGCGCATCCCGACCCTCACCCTCGACCGTAACCTCGCGTTCACGGCGCTCGTCCGCGGCTGCATCCCACGTGAAACCGTGGGCCTCATCGGCGGGCGGAGCCGCCGAGGCCCAAGCGTCGAGAGAACGTCGAGCTTTAGAGTCGCCCACCTGGGCCAAGCAGGAGGCGGTGGAGCGGACGTCGAGCGAGCCGGGGAGGCCGGCCAGCCGGGAGGTCCCCCGTGCGGTGGCGGCCAGGATCAACCACCGGTGAGCGATGGACTTGTCCCCAGGGACGGCGATCCGGCCCTCCACCCTGCCTCCCGGCTCGACCCGGACCCGCACCGCCCGCTCCTACGCCAACCGGAGCGGCTCGAACCCGCCCCCCTGGAGGGCCACCGCCGCCTCCTCGGCGGCGGCGGCCGACACGGTGAGGTGGACCGTCCCCCGGCCGCCCTCCGGGTGGTGCACGATCTGGAGGTCCTCGATGTTCACCCCGCCCCGTCCGAGCGTCGCCGTGAGGTCGGCCAGGACCCCGGGCCGGTCCGGCACCGGGACCTGGAGCACGGCCACCCCCGCCTTCACCTGCGGCTTGGCGGCGAGGGACAGCCGGGCCTCCTTGGCCAGGGCGAACGCGCGCTCCACGTCCTCCCCCCGGCCGTCGAGGGCCATGTCGCGCAGACCGGAGAGTCGCTCGATGTACAGGTCGATGGCCTCCCCCACCGCATCCTTGTTGGCGAGGAGGATGTCGCTCCACAGATGCGGGTTGGACGCCGCCAGCCGTGTGAGGTCCCGAAACCCCCCCGCCGCCAGGAGCAGGATCTCCGGCTCACCAGCCTCCTCCTGGGCCGCCAGCCCCATGAGGGCGGTGGAGGCCACCTGCGGGAGATGGCTGACCATCGCCACGAGCCGGTCGTGGCGCCGCGCGTCCATCCGAACCGGCCGCCCGCCCACCCGAGCCACCCAGGCCTCCACCCGCGCCGCCGCTCCATCGTCCGTGGCCGGCGAGGGGGTCAGGACCCAGATGATCCCGTCCAAGAGGGCGGCCGACGCGGTCTCGGGCCCCGAGCGCTCCGAGCCTCCCAGGGGATGGCCTCCCACGAATCGGGGAAGAGCCTCAGGCTCCACCGTACCCTCCACCTCGACCAGCACCTGAGACTTCACGCTTCCCACGTCCGTGACAACAGCCTTGGGCGAGGCCTGGAGCGCCTCCACCGCCAGCGGGGCGATGGTGGGGATGGGGGTGCACAGGAACGCCAGGGTCGCCCCCTCCAGACACGCCGGCAGGCTGGGCTCCGGGCGGAGCCCGGACCGGTCGGCCGCCAGGGCCAGGACGCCGGGGTCGGTATCGAAGCCGCGGACCTCGTCGCCGCCCCGGAGGCCGGCCATGGCGATGGAGGTTCCCATGAGCCCCGTCCCCACGACGGCGACCCGTTCAGCCGAGGTCATCGCGGAGGGATTCCGCCCCATCGAGGTACGCGTGGACGACCTCGGCCGGGGGCCGGTCGGAATAGAAGTGCATCAGCAGGCGAACCACCAGCGGCATCGATCCCTCCACCGGGATCTCCCGGGCGCACAGGAGGGGGACCCGGCCGAGCCCCAGCCGCCGGGCGGCCTCGGCCGGGAACGCGGAGCGGAGGTCTTCGGTGGCGGTGAAGAAGACGCTCACGATGTCCTCGCCTGCCACCGCGTTTCGTTCGAGGACCACGGTCAGCAGCCGCTCCGTGGCGGACAGCACGGACTCGGCGGTGTCCGCCGCCACACAGATGGCCCCCCGGGCCGCACGGACCTTGGGCTCCCCCATCGCTTCGACGCGCGCTGGCGCGCCCTCAGGCTACAGGGACGATGGCCGGGCTACCGGCACGGCGCGTCTCACAGACCGGCGACGCGGTACAGCGCCCCGACCTCCCGGGTGGAGAGGTCGCGGGCCTCGCCGGGCCGAAGCCTTCCCAGGCGAACCGGGCCCACCCGGACCCGGATCAGCCGTCGCACCGGAAGGCCCACCGCGTCCAGCATCCGACGGACCTCGCGCTTCCGCCCCTCCGCCATGACCAGGCGCACGGCGCCGCGTGCCCCGGTCCGGCCCACCGCGCGGGCCGCCACGGCCGTGGCCACGCCATCTTCCAGCTCCACCCCCCGCCGAAGCCGGGCGACCTGTCGTTCCGTCGGCGCCGCCTCCACCTCGGCCAGGTACTCCTTCTCCACGCCGTACCGGGGATGCATCAGCCGGTTGGCCAGCTGCCCGTCGTTCGTCAGGATCAAGAGCCCCTCGGTGTCTCGGTCCAGGCGACCCACCGGGAACACCCGGACGTCCGCCGGAAGGTATGCCGTGAGGCCGGTGCGCGCGTGCGGATCGCGCATCGTCGTGGTCACGCCGGACGGCTTGTGAAACGCGAGGTAGCGAAGGCCGGGGTCGACGCTCACCCGGTGGCCGTCCACCGCCACCACGTCGCGGGAGGCATCGACCCGGTTCCCCAGCACCGCCACCCGGCCGTTCACGGTGACGCGCCCTTCGCGGATGAGGTCCTCGCTGGCCCGCCGGGATCCGAGGCCCGCCCGGGCGAGCGCTCGCTGGAGCCGCTCCTCGGGCATCGACGGAGCGCTACTCGCCGGCCGCCTCGGCCTCCGCGCCCTCCTCGGCGGCCCGGCCCAGGAGCGGGGCGAACGGTGGCAGGCTCGAGAGCGACGGCAGGCCGAGGCGCTCCAGGAACTCGGGGGTCGTTCCGTAAAGCACGGGGCGGCCCGGACCCTCCTCTCGTCCGACCTCTGCCACCAGGCCCCGGTCGATCAGGGCCCGGAGCACGCCGTCGGAGTTCACGCCCCGGATCCCGGCGATCTGGTGCCGGGTCACCGGCTGCTTGTACGCCACGATGGCCAGGGTCTCCAGGGACGCCTTGGTGAGCCGCGCGTGCCGCGAGGACAGCACGTACTGCTCCACGGACGAGGCGGCCTCAGGGTGCGTGGTCAGGCGCCACCCACCGGCCACGTTCCGCAGCACGATGCCGGCCTCGCGCTCCTCGTAGGTGCGGGCCAACTCGTCGCACAACTCGTCCACGTCCCGACGCTCGATCTCCAGCGCCTGGGCCAGGACCGAGGAGGACACCGGTTCGTCCGAGATGAACAGGAGCGCCTCCAGGGC
>DASWJF010000025.1:0-2792 GCA_036397275.1 Actinomycetota bacterium | reverse complement strand
TCCGGTACGTCGTGCTCACCGGTGTGGCCCGCGACGACCTCCCCGACGGCGGGGCGAGGATCTGGGCGGCGTGCATCCGGGCCGTGCGCGAGGCCCTCCCGGGGTGCGGCGTCGAGGTGCTGCCGACCGACTTCGCCGGCGAGCGGGACATCGCGACGGTGATCGACGCCGAGCCCGACGTGTTCGCCCACAACCTGGAGACCGTCCGCCGGCTGCACGGGCGGATCCGCCCGGCGTTCGGCTACGAGCGCTCGCTCGAGGTGCTCCGCATCGCGAAGCGCCTGCGGCCGAGTCAGATCACGAAGTCGAACCTCATCCTGGGGATGGGCGAGCGGCCCCAGGAGGTCGCTGAGGCCCTCCGCGACCTGGCCGAAACCGGTTGCGAGATCGTGACGATGGGCCAGTACCTCCAGCCGACGAAGTACCACCTTCCGGTGGATCGGTGGGTCACCCCGGACGAGTTCGCCCGGCACAAGCGGACCGGGGAGTCCCTCGGGATCACCCACGTGGAGGCCGGTCCGCTCGTCCGAAGCTCGTACCACGCCGGCAAGCAGCTCCGGCGCGCCGCGGCCACCGCGGCTGCTCGCTGACCCAGCCGCTGCCCGCCGCGTGAAGGATGGGGGAGCCGGCCTGTAAGCCGGATTCCGTGCCGGTCCTCGCGGGCCGGCGGCGGCCATCTCTCTGAGCCTCGCGTCGCCGCGAGGCCCCGGGGGCGCTCCCGTACGACGAACGCCCCTCGTGCAGCCTACCCGGGAGCTCGGGCGGGCCACCCTCGAACGCTCCCTGCTTGGCCTTGCTCCGGGTGGGGCTTGCCGAGCCGGGCCGGTCACCCAGCCCGCTGGTGAGCTCTTACCTCACCGTTTCACCCTTGCCCCCTCGCGGGGGCGGTCTGTTCTCTGTGGCGCTTTCCGCGGGTCACCCCGCCTGGGCGTTACCCAGCACCCTGCCCTTCGGAGTCCGGACTTTCCTCGAGCCTTCGCCCGCGGCCGCCCGGCCGACTCCCCGCTGAACAGTATAGGCCCGGGTACGATACGGCCGGTCCGATGCGACGGTTCTCACCTCTGTTCATCCCGTTCCTCGCACTCGCGTCGTGCTCGCCGGAGCTCGAAGGGCCGGCCCGGCCCATCGCCCGCGAGCAGGTGGGCGCGGGCCTCGGCATCGACGTGGTCGCTTCCCGGCAGACCGTAGTCGAGTTCCTGGACGCCTACGCGCACGCCACCGAGGACGAGGGCGGGCGTCTGGCCGAGCTCGTCGGCGGCTCCAAGCTCTCGGCGTGGGCCCGCTGGCTGAACGTCCAGAACGATGAGTTCCCGGGAACCATCGCGGGACAGGTCGACCTCCGCTCCGTGGAGTTCGTGGCGCTGGACACCATCGAGGGCACCACCGGGGCGCGTGTCGACGTGGGGGCCTCGGTGACGTTCGCCCACGATCCGATCGACGATGAGCCGTTCCCCCTCACGAGGATCCTCGACGGACCCATCAGGCTCCTTCGAGTCGGCCCGGCCGACTGGAGGATCTTCGACCTGACGCGCGACGGGCAGTCCATGGTTGCCGCGATCGTGCTCTTCCAAGATCTGTCGCAGGTCCGGCGGGGGGTTACGATCCACCTTCACTCGGTGTTCATGTTCACGCCGAACTGGCAGTTCAACGTGGTGGTGGAGAACGGGCGCAGCGAGGAGATCGTGCTCGATCCCGAACTCCTCGGTCTGCACGTGCAGCAGGCCGGCGACGCCTCGCTGCGCCAGGAGGGCGTCCACACCGGGAACCTCATCGCCGTGCCGAGCGGGGCCACGATCGAGGGGCTCCTGGTGTTCCCACAGCAGGACTCGGCCGACGGACGGGTGCTGTCCCTGTCCTATCGCCTGGCGGGCGGCGGCGTGGCGCGGTTCGAGTTCGCCCTGGAGGATGTGGTCACTCCTCCTCCCACAGCCGGGGAGCCCTCCCCGGCGGGGTCCATGTAGCGCCCTCGCCGGCCAGCCATTCGTCGACGCCCCGGTTCGCCAGACGGTCGGCCTCCCGGTTCTCTTCGCGCGGCACGTGCTCGTAGCCTACGCGGGCGAATCCCTCGGCCAACCTGCGGACCTCGGTGTGCAACCGCTGAAGGACGGGGTTCTTGACCCTGAACCGTCCGGAGAGCTGCTCGATCAGCAGGCGGCTATCCGAGCGGAGGAGGACGTGGGCGGCGCCGAGGTCCCTGGCCCGCTTCAGGCCCTCGATGGCCGCCGTGTACTCCGCCACGTTGTTCGTGGCCACGCCGATCCCCTTTGCCACGCGGTCCACCACCCGGCCTCCGGGCCTCGTCACGACGACGCCGATGCCGGCGGGGCCGGGGTTCCCCCGCGCCGCCCCGTCGCACCAGACGATCAGGCGAAGAGGACGATCCGCCGGCAGTACTCACACCTCTTCACGCCGTCGGTCTTCTTCAGGCGGTCGAGCTCGAGGGGGGACAGCTTCTCGTGGCACGCCTGGCACACGCCGTCGACCAGCGCGGCGACGGCGATCCCCTTCTTCTGCCGCCGAAGCTCCTCGTACAGGTCCACCAGCTCTTCGTCGAACTCGGGGACGAGCGCTTCGCGGCTCTCTCGACTTGCCTTGAGCGAGGTCTCGATCTGCTCCAGCTCCCGGATGGCCTCCGCGCCGACGGCCTCGACGTTGTCCCGCGCCTCGGTCGCCACCTTCCCCGCCTCCGCCACCCGGCCCTCCAGGTCGTCCTTTCGAACCATCTGCTCGAGGAGCTCGTCCTCGGCCCGGGATCGCCGTTCCTTCAGGTTCGCGATCTCGTGCTGGAGCGC
>DASWJF010000024.1:0-2458 GCA_036397275.1 Actinomycetota bacterium | reverse complement strand
CGCTGCGGGGAAGTGGACATGGGACCCCAGGCCATCCTCCTGTCGGTGACGCAGGGCGGGCGCGAGGGCACCTACCGCTTCACCTGCCCCACCTGCTACGAAGCGGTGGAGAAGCGGGCCGACCGAAAGATCGTGGCCCTCCTGGTGTCGGCCGGCGTTGACGTGGCCGGACGGGGCGAGGAGCGGACGGCGACCATGTTCGACGAGGAGCCCGTGGAGACGGCCGATCCCAGGGACCGGCTGCCCGAAGGTCCACCCTTCACCATCGACGACCTGATCGACTTCCACTTCAGGCTGGTGGACGACCGGTACATCCAGGAGTTCCTGGCCAGCCAGCGCTGAGCTGCGGGCTCCGGTACCATCGCCGCGTGACCGCACCCGCCGCCGTCTGGATCGCCATCGGCCTGACCACGACCGTGGCCATCATCGCCGTGCTGATCGCGCTGGTCCGCCACGCGCTGCTCCTGGGGCGAACCCTCAGGCGGTTCCAGGAGGAGGTCCAGCCCATCGCCGACGAGATCGCGGCGGAGGGGGAGCGGGCCTCATCGAGGTCCCCGCGGGGGTCTCGCCGCCCATCCGGCCCGCTCGGCCGGTCCTGAACCCCTCGCAGTAGAATCGCCCCGGGCGTCTGCCCACGTGACGACATGTTCAACATCGGACCGCTCGAGCTCATGGTCATCCTGGTCATCGCGCTCCTCGTCGTGGGCCCCAAGCGGCTCCCCGAGGTGGGCCGGTCGATCGGCCGGGGCCTGCGGGAGTTCCGCAAGGCCCAGGACGAGGTGCAGCGATCCATCCGGCTGAGCCTTGACGAGGAGCCGCCCTCGGTGCCGATGAAGGGTGCGGCCGCACCGGCCGAAGGAGGCAAGGAGGCGAGCGACGCTTCACCGGCCGAGCGGGGCGAGGGCGACGCGGCCCCTCCGAGCGAGCCGCCTGCCCCCCAGGAGGGGACGCGCCTGGCAGGACCTCCCGAGTCTGGGGCGGAGTAGGCCGATCCCGAACCGGCCGCGGACATGACGCTGATCCCCGAGCGATTCCGCCGCCGTCGCGGCCGCGACCAGGAGTCGACCATGACCCTGGTGGAGCACCTCGAGGAGCTCCGCAGCCGGCTGTTCATCTCGCTCGGGGCCATCGGTGTGGCGGCGATCGTCGGCTGGTTCCTGTACGAGCCGGTGCTGGATCTGCTTCAAGAGCCGTTCTGTAAGACGATCCAGAGCCTGCCCCCGGCGAACCGCCCCGCGACGGGGTGCCGCTTCATCTTCCTGGGGGCGGTCGACGCGGTCGTCATCAAGCTCAAGGTCATCGTGTTCTTGGGGCTGCTCATCGCCCTGCCCATCGTGCTGTATCAGCTCTGGGCCTTCATCGTGCCAGGGCTGACGAAGCGCGAGCGGCGTATGGCGGTGCCGTTCGTCGTCTCGTCGGTGCTCCTGTTCGCCCTGGGCGCGGCGCTCGCGTACCTCACCCTTCCCCGTGGCCTCGGCTTCCTCCTGGGCTTCGCCGGCCCCGCGTTCGTTCCGCAGCTCACGGGAGACAAGTTCTTGGGGTTCGTCATGCTGCTGACCCTGGCGTTCGGCCTTTCCTTCGAGTTCCCCATCGCCCTCATCTTCCTGTCGATCGCTGGCGTCGTTTCGAGCCAACAGATGCGGGAGTGGCGGCGGAGAGCCATCATGTTCATCGCGGTCTTCGCGGCCGTCATCACCCCCAGCGCGGACCCGTACACGATGCTGGCGCTGATGATCCCCATGGTGCTCTTCTACGAGGCCGCTATCATCGTGGCCCGCCTGTTGAAGCGATAGGGAGAGCGCATGGCCATCAAGGGGAGGAGCAAGCCGCGGAGCCGGAAGGTCGTGACCCCCGGTCCCCGCCCCGCCTACGTCCCGGTGAAGAAGCCCCTCCTGGCCCGGCGGGGGGTCCAGATCGCCATCCTGGCGGTGGTCGCGGCCGGCGCCGCGGCCGGCATCTGGTACGGCATCGCGAAGGAGCGGACCGAGGACCGGGCCCGCCAGCTCGAGCAGCGAAAGCGGACGGCGGCTGTGACCTTCCAGGGGAAGGTCGAGGCGGCCATCGTGGGCGTGGGGCAGCCGGCGCCCCCCAGTGGGTTCAGCGCGTTCCCGGCCCTGGCGGCCGACCTCGACGGGCTGGCCGCAGGCGACGTGAAGCCGGAGGTTGCGGCCGAAAACGCCAAGGCCGCCAAGGCGTCGGCGAGGAGCTCGTGGAAGGCCCTGGACGCGATCGACGTGACGTCCATCGCTGGCGGGAGGGGGTTCGACCTGGCTTACATCAACTACTTCTTCAACGCCCGGGAGAAGATGGCGGACGCGCTCAGGCTCTACGAGCGAGTGGCCGTCATGGTGGAGCAGGCGGCGAACGCGTCCGGAGCCGAGCGTGCGGACGTGCTGGATTCGGCCAAGGGGATCACGGACGTCGCGGCTAGCCTGTTCAACAGCGGGTACAGCGACTA
>DASWJF010000023.1:0-4242 GCA_036397275.1 Actinomycetota bacterium | reverse complement strand
ACCGACGCGAACCGGTTCGCCATCCGCCTGGCCCGGGCCATCACCGGCCGGCCCAAGATCCTGGTGTTCAACTACTGCTACCACGGGTCGGTGGACGAGACGATCATCTCCATCGAGGAAGGCGTCCCAGGCCCCCGGCCCGGGAACATCGGACCACCGGTGGATCCCACGCAGACCACGCGGGTCGTCGAGTTCAACGACGTGCCCGCCCTGGAGGAGGCCCTGGCCCACGAGGACGTGGCCTGCGTGCTGGCCGAGCCGGCCCTCACCAACATCGGCATCGTGCTCCCGGACTCCGGCTACCACGACGCGCTCCGCGACCTGACGCGGCGACACGGCACGTACCTCGTGATCGACGAGACCCACTGCATCTGCGCCGGGCCCGGCGGGGCGACGCGCGCGTGGGGCCTCCAGCCCGACTTCCTCACGATCGGCAAGCCGCTCGCGAGCGGGGTCCCGGCCGCCTGCTACGGCATGGGCGAAGAGGTGGCGGAGCGGGCTCAGGCGTTCATGGGATCGCTCCCCACCACCGACGTGGGCGGGATCGGCGGCACGCTCTCGGGCAACGCCCTCTCGCTCGCCGCGATGCGGGCCACCCTGGAGCACGTCCTCACCGACGAGGCGTTCGACCGCATGATCGAGCTGGGGAGGCGGTGGGCGGAGGGCGTGAAGGCCGCCATCGCGAAGCACGGCCTTCCGTGGGAGGTCCAGCGCCTCGGATGCCGGGCCGAGTACTGGTTCTCGCGCACGCCCCCGCGCACGGGCGGCGAGGCCGCGGCGGCCGACGACCACGAGCTGGCCCAGCTCGCGCACCTGTACGCGCTGAACCGCGGCGTCCTGCTCACGCCGTTCCACAACATGGCGTTGATGTCGCCGGCCACGACGGCGGAGGACGTGGACCTGCACTCGGGGGTGTTCGAGGAGATGTGCGCGGAGCTCGTCGCGACGTAGCCGGCCGGAGCCCTACCGCTCGCCCCGCAGGACGTCGAGGATCCGAACCCGGCCCGTGCGGAGCACCGCGTTCGAGTACATCCGTGTGGCCAGCGGGATCAGCGCGAAGGTCGCGCCCACGATGATGCCGGCCGAGAGCAGCCCCTGCCACACCGAGAGCTGCCCGAGCACCATGCGCGACGGCATCACGAGCGGCGCCGAGAAAGGCAGCAGCGAGGCCACGGTGGCGAGCGTGGTGGTCGGATCACCGACCGCGCTGATCCCGATGAGGAACGACACCAGGACCAGGATCGTGAGCGGGGTCATGGTGGTCTGGAGGTCCTCCTGGCGGGGCACGATCGCGCCGGCCACGGCGAACAGGCTCGAGTAGAAGAAGAACCCCAGCACGAACCACAGCCCCACCGCCCCCACCGCGGCGAGCGCTCCGGCAGGGAACGTGAGCGTCCCGGCGGCGCGGGCCACGGTGAGTCCCACCACACCGATCAGCAGGAGCTGGCACAGCCCGAGCAGCCCGATCCCCAGGATCTTGCCTCGCAAGAGCTGGGTCGGCCGGATCGTGGCCAGCAGGACCTCCACGACGCGGGACGCCTTCTCCTCGACCACCCCCGACGCCACCCAGTACCCGTACGAGAGCAGCTGCCCGTACAGCGCGAGCACGCCCACGAACGCCACGACCGAGCTCTCCTCGCTCTGCTCGTCCAGGGGCTCGAGGGCCTGCACCGGGAGCGGGGGCGCATCGAGGGCCCGCTCGACCTCCTCCGGCCTGAGCCCCGCGGCTCCGAGCTCCCGGGCGGTCCGCTCCCTGGCCGACACCACCTGGATGACCGCCAGGAGCTGCTCGGGGGCCTCGGACATGACCACCACCCGCCGGCCGTCGACCAGCACCGCGTCCACCGAGCCGTTGCGGAGCGCGGTGTTCGCCTCCGACTCGGAATCGAACGTCTCCAGAGACGCGGCGAACCCGAGGGAAGGAGCCGCGGCCTCGACGGCACGCGCCGCGGCCCGTGAGCCCTCCCCAACCACGCCGAGCTCGAACCGGGTCTCGCCGCCCAGGAACGCGTTCACCAGGATGAACCCGACCAGGACGAGCAGCGTTATGGCCGTGGAGACGATGAAGCTCCGATCGCGGGCGCGCTCCACGAACTCGCGCCGAGCCACCAGCCGGAACGCGCCCCGGTCGCTCTCCGCGTTCACTCCTGCACCGCCTTCCGGAAGATCTCGGTGAGGGAGGGCCGCACCACGCTGAAGTGGCGCACATCGCCGGCGACCCGCGCCGCGTCGAGCACGTCGCGCTCCCGGACCGAGTCGGAAAGCTCGAGGATCGCGCCCTCCGGCAGGGGGTCGAGGACCCGAACGCCCGAAAGCCTCGCGTACCAGCTCGCATCGGCCCCGGCCACCTCCACCCGCACCAGCCGCCGAGGGTCGGCGGCGCGGAGGTGCGAGATCTTCCCCGCTGCCACGATCCGCCCCCGGTCGATCAGCACGACCGACTCGCACAGCCGCTCCACCAGGTCGAGCTGGTGGCTGGAGAAGACCACCGGCACGCCGGCCGCGGCCTGTTCGCGAAGGACACCTGACAGCACGTCCACGCCCACCGGGTCCAGGCCCGAGAAGGCCTCGTCGAGCACGAGCACCTCGGGCCGGTGGACCAGGGCCGCCGCGAGCTGCACCCGCTGCTGATTCCCGAGCGACAGCGCGTCCGTCCGGTCGCGGGCTCGTCCGGCGACGCCAAGGACCTCGGTCATCCTCCGGGACTCGGTGAGCGCGTCGGTCTTGGACAGGCCGTGCAGCCGGGCCAGGTAGACCAGCTGGTCGAGCACCCGCATCTTCGGGTACAGGCCACGCTCCTCCGGCATGTAGCCGAACCGCCGGCGCATGCCGGCATCCACCGGCTTGCCTCGCCATCGGACCTCGCCGCGGTCGGGTTCCAACACGCCGAGGGCGATCCGCATGGCGGTCGTCTTACCGGCCCCGTTCGGTCCGACGAAGCCCACCATCTCGCCCTCGGCCACGGAGAAGGACACCGAGTCGAGCGCGACGACGTCGCCGAACCGGCGAGAAAGGTCGACCAGCTCCAGCATTAGGCAGATTGTGGCAGGCGGTCAGTCGATCGTGAGGACGGCCTTGCCGGCCACGCGCCGTTCGAGCAGGGCGTCGATCGCGGAGGCCGCGTCGCGCCAGCTCGTCCGGAGGTCGATGCGCGACTCGAGCTCGCCGCTCGCGGCAAGGGAGGCCAGATACGAGAGCTCCTTGGCGCCGATCCGCCCGTGGAGCAGCTCCCACGTCACGAAGTACCCGTCGATCCGGGCCGCACCCTTGCGGTAGAACGTGCGGGGGTCGAACGTGGCCGGCTCGTTGGACGAGTTCCCGAACGAGACCACGACGCCTTCCGGGGCGAGCCGGGCCACGGCAGCCGCCAGCGAGGCCCCGCCCGCCGACTCCAGGATCAGATCGAACGGTGCACCATCCGGCTCAAGTCCTACGACGACCTCGTCGGCACCGAGTTTGGCCAGCCCTCCCTCGCGCTCGGGACGTCCCACGATCGCCGTCACGTGGGCACCGCCTCTGTGGGCGAGCTGCACGGCGAACCGTCCGACGCCGCCCGCCGCCCCGGTGATGGCCACCCGCTTGCCGAGGAGCGAGCCGCCCCGGGCGAGCGTGCCGAGGGCCGTGAGGCCGGCGACGGGCAGCGTGGAAGCGACGTCGAAGCCTAGCCCGTCCGGGATCTCCGCCAGGTGGTCGGTCCGGACGGCGGCGCGCTCGGCCCAGGAGCCGCCGTTCACCCAGGCGACGACGCGGGCTCCTTCCGCCGCCCCGATCCCATCGGCCGCGGGCTCGGCCACCACCCCCGCCAGGTCCCAACCTGGGCGCCATCCGTCCTCGGCCTGGCGAAGCGCCGTGCACTCGCCACGGTTCAGCGAGACCGCTCGCACCTCAACCACGGTCCGGTTCGCCGCGGGCTCGGGCTCGGGCACGTCGCGGAGCTCGATGCCGCCGGGCGTCCCGGGCGCGGACACGAGCGCTCGCACCTCAGTCTCTCCAGATCCTCGCCCGGGAGGGAGTGATGCGGAGCGCCACCGAGTAATCATCGGCGAAGCTCTCCGGCGTCCACCCGAATCCCTCGATGAGCCGCCGGTACTTCTTGATGTATTCGGGGCTGGACGTCGCGGGAGCCCCGTCGGGGACGATCTCGGCCCTTCCTTCGAAGGTCACGACGTCGCTCCCCTCTTCGCCCCCCTCCAGGTGGAGCGACACCAGAGGGTTCGACGAGATGTTGCGCAGCTTGGGTTT
>DASWJF010000022.1:0-7081 GCA_036397275.1 Actinomycetota bacterium | reverse complement strand
TTCCTGTCGCGCCAGCGACGCTCGCTGGCCTCGGCGACCTACCCGCTGCTCCGCCGGTTCCTGGCGCAGCAGGTGACCCTGGGCTACGCACGGGCGTCGATCGCGCGACGGGTCGGGGCCATCCACACCTTCTACCGCTGGGCGGCGTCTCGAGGCTTCGTGGAAACGGATCCCGCCGCCATGCTCGGCCAGCCCAAGGTGGTCAACCGCCTCCCGACGGTGCTCCGGCCCTCGGAGGCCGCCGGCCTGGTGGAAGCCCCCCAGTCTCCGCCGGAGGCCGACGCGGCGGCCCGGGCGTTCGCCCTCCGGGACCGGGCCGTCCTGGAGCTCATGTACGGCTCGGGGCTCCGGGTCGGCGAGGTGTGCTCGCTCACGCTCGACCGGGTCGATCCGGACCGGGGCCGGGTGGTGGTGATGGGGAAGGGGTCGAAGGAGCGAGAGGTTCCGCTTTCAGACTACGCCGTGGAGGCCGTTCGCACGTACCTGCGGGAGGGGCGGTCCCACGTGGCGGCCCCGGGTTCGGCGGCTTTGTTCTTCAACCGCAAGGGAAAGCCCCTGGGCGAACGCGACATCCGTGCGCTTGTGCAACGATACGAGGGGAGGACGTTGTCCGGACGCCGTGTGACCCCGCACACGCTCAGACATTCGTTCGCCACGCACCTGTTGGAGGGAGGAGCGGACATCCGCGCCGTCCAGGAGCTTCTGGGTCACGCCAGCGTGGCCACCACCCAGCGCTACACGCACGTATCCGGGGCCCGTCTGTTCGAGGCCTATCGCCGGAGCCATCCGAGGGCATGATGGGGCGGCCGGCGAAGGCGACGAACGGGAAGGCGACCAACGGGGGGAAGACCGCCAAGGGCCTGAAGGCCACGAAGCCGGCCAAGGGAGTGGGGCGCTCGGTCGCGGTGGCCACCCTGCCCCCCGCGCAGCCCGTCGACGAGCTCACCGCCCTGTGGCAGGAGTTCAAGCGGAGCCACGCCGCGGAGGCGAGGGAGCGCCTCATCCTGCACTACGCGCCGCTCGTCAAGTACGTGGCCAGCCGGGTGGCCACCGGGCTCCCGGCCAGCGTCGAGCAGGCCGACCTGGTCTCCTACGGGATGTTCGGGCTGATTGACGCCCTGGAGAAGTTCGAGCCTGCCCGGGGGAACAAGTTCGAGACGTACGCCATCCCTCGCATCAAGGGCGCCATCATCGACGAGCTCCGGGCCATGGACTGGGTCCCGCGCTCGGTTCGGTTCAAGGCGCGAGAGATCGAACGGGCCTACAGCGACCTCGAGTCCATGCTGAAGCGCGCGCCATCCGAAAAGGAGGTAGCCGCCCGCCTCGGATTCACCCTGACCGAGCTCCACGAGGTGATCAACCAGATCTCGTTCGTGTCGGTCCTGGCCCTGGACGAGCTCCTGTCCGTGGGGAGCGACCGCGGCGAACAGGTGTCGCTCCTCGACACGCTGGCCGACAAGGGGAGCGACGTCTCGATGGGGTTGGAGGGACAGGAGATGCGAGGTCTCCTCGCCGCCGCCATCAACTCCCTGTCCGAGCGGGAGAAGATCGTGGTGACCCTGTACTACTTCGAAGGGCTGACGCTCGCGGAGATCGGCGAGATCCTGGGCGTGACCGAGTCCCGCGTGTGCCAGATCCACACCAAGGCCGTCAACCAGCTCCGCCTCCAGTTCGTGGAGACCGAGTAGCGGGACCAACCTCTCGCCGGTGTGACGCTCCTCACTGCATCCCGCGCGGCCGCCGGCTAGCCTTCGAAGTCCCGAAGATCCAAGGAGGTCCGATGCCGCGTTGTATGCGGCTGGTCCTGTCCCTCGCCATGGTGCTGATCGCGTCCGTCCCGGCTCGGGCCGGAGCCGCGGGCGTGGCCGGAGCCGCCGGCGTGGCCGGAGCCGCCGGCGTGGCCGGAAACTGGACGTGGCCCGTCGTCGGACCGGTCATAAGGAGCTTCGAACCACCCGAGACGTCATACGGCCCGGGGCACCGGGGGATCGACGTCGCCGCGCCGATCGGCACCCCGGTGGTCGCCCCGGCGCCGGGGAACGTGACCTTCGCCGGAGCGGTCGCGGGCGAGCTGTTCGTCACGGTCGACCACGGTGGCGGGCTGGTCTCGACGTACTCGTGGCTCTCCGCGATCCTGGTGCGAAAAGGTGACGTCGTCCACGAGGGGGTCACGCTGGCGTTCAGCGGTCCGGGCCATGCCGGTGTGACCCCTGGGCACCTGCACTTCGGCGTGAAGCGGGACGGCTCGTACATCGACCCCCTGTCGGTGCTGTCGCCATTCAGCGTGGTGGGGCTGATCCGGCTCGCGCCCATCCTCGCCCCGGTGGGGACCTGAGCCCTCACCCCCGGCCGGGATGGCCCCGCCTAGAATGGGCCGGCCGTTCGACGGAGGTTCACCCACCTGCATCGGGATCCGGTCTGCACGTTGCCGTTCGCCGCGCTCGTCGCGGTTGCTCTGGCCGTGGTGCTCGCCCGGCCGGTCGGAGCGCAGCAGCCTTCGCCGGTGTGGAGCCAGTTCCAGGGCGGGCCGGGCCACTCCGGCGTCCTGGAGGATGGACCGCAGCCCCCATACCGACCGCTCTGGATGTTCCGGGCCTCCAGCGGGGCCCTGTCCGGCGCGGTGATCATGGGCGACGTGGTCATCTCGGTCGGCCGGAGGGCCGTGTACGGGATCGACCTCGCAACCGGCGAGCGACGGTGGCAACTCGTCAGGAACGGCGGACCGATCTCCATGCCTGCGGTCGGCGTCACCCCCAACCGGCAGGTCCTCGCGTTCGTGGACGAGGCGGAGGGGATCGGCGCGAGCCTGGTGGGTGTGGATCTCACCGACCTGCGGGAGGTGTGGCGGACGCCGCTCGAGGCCACCAGCCGGAGCGGGGTGACCGTGGACGGAGCCACCGCGTTCGTCGCCGACGACGACGGAAACGTCTACGCCGTGAACTTGGCGACCGGCGCCCTCCGGTGGACGGCGAAGGCCATGGGGGAGGTCCTGGCTCCGCCAGCGGTGTCGGACGGCAACGTCTACGTGTCCGCCCATGACTCGGACTCGCTCAGAGCGCAGTTGCTCGCGCTCGACGAGGGGACGGGAAGGAAGGAATGGGAGTTCTCCCCGCAGGTCGGCGTCAACACGGTGTCCGGGCTCTCGGCGGGTGACGGGTCAGTCGTCGCGGGGTTCGCCGATCGGCTGGTCCGTTCGTTCGTGGCCGATGGGGGCGAGGAGCGCTGGGGCGCGCTCACCGTCTCCGTGTTCGTGCCGGCCACCGCTCCCGCGATCCAGCCCGGCACCGTGTTCGTCGCGGACTTTCGCGGGGGGCTGTACCGGCTGAACTCCCGGACCGGCCACCGCGACTGGGATCACCAGAACAACGACCTGGCGGTCCGAAGCTCACCGGTGGTGTCCGGGGGGGCCGTCCTGCTCGGGTTGGAAGACGGCCGGCTGGTCGCGTTCGATCCGGCCTCCGGGGACCTGGTCTGGCAGGGTGCGCCGAGCCCGGGGTCGATCGGCCCCATCGCCCCGTCCCCCGACGTGGTCGTCGCCGCGGTGGCCGCGAAGGGCGGAACCCCGGGCGGGCTCGTCGCGTTCGAGCACGACCCGGAGGGAGCGCTCGTCCGCGTCCCCTCGCCCACCGAGGTCGATCCGGCCAGGCTGTTCGGCAACTACGCCATCGCCCTGGTGGTCACGGCGCTCGTCCTGTTCGTCCCGCTCCGGCTCCTGGCCCGGCGCCTCGGACCCCCCGTCTTCGCCGGGGAGGAAGAGGGACCTGAGGAGGACGCAGAGTGAGCAAGAAACGACGGAAGAGCAGGGCTCGGTCCGGGTACCGGGGTCCAACCCGGGCAGAGGTCCAGGCGACCCCGGCCCGATCCGTGGTTCCGCCGCTCCTCGGGTGGCTCTCGCGAGGGACCGGCGACTCCGAGTGGCCATCGATCCCCCGGTCCCTGGCCCGGGGGGCGCTCACGGTCGGTTCGTCCCCCGTGCTCCTCCTCGTGCCGTTCCTGTTCGTCTTCGCCGCCTGGGTCGGGCTGGTGATGCTGGGGCTGGAGGGCCCGGTGTTGCTGCTCGCGAACATGGCTGCGGTGCCCCCGATCGGGACGTTCTTCGATCTCGCCATCGGCGAAAGCATCTTCGGCCAGGCGAGTCCCGTGGCGCTCGCGGCCACCGCCGGCCTCATCATCGCCCGGTCGGCGTTCCTCGCCGTGGTGAGCGGGCTCATCGTGGAGGCCCTCGAGGGCGCCCCGTCGGCCTCGGCCGGGCTGCGCCGGGGGTCGCGCGCCTTCCCCGCACTCCTCGCTGTGAACGTCATCTCGTTCAGCGCGATCCTCGCGAGCAGGCTGGTCCTGCCGCTCCTCGGACCGCAGTTCGCGTTCCTCGGTTCGATCCTGGTCTTCGCGGCGGTCGTGTACTACCTCGCCGCCGTCCCGGCCGCGGCCATCCGGGAGGGGAGGGGAGTCCAGGAGACCCTTCGCCGGTCGGCCCGGGCCGCAGCGATGCCGGGAAGCCGCCATCTGATCCTGTCGGTGATCTACGTTTTCGTGGCCTACCCGCCGCTCATCCTGTTCACCCCGCACGGCAATCAACTTTCCGTGAACCCCTTCCTGGCCACGTGGATCTACGCGCTGGTTGCGGCGTTCATCCACATGTCCTTCCTTGCGGCGTTCTGCTACCGGTGGATGGCCATCGAGCCGGAGGTGCCCGCCCAGCCCGTGCACCGCCGGCGCTGACCTCGGGGGGCCGTTCGGCTGCCGGGGCCTCGCTCTCGAAGCCGCTGCTAGACTGCCTGTTCGCCGGCGCCGATGGCGCCGAGCACGCACGCCCGGGGACCGCCCCCGGGGTCCCGGCCAGTCCGGGCCGTGGGGCGGGGCGAACCGGGCGGAGGGACAACCGGAAGGAGGAGGCACCGTGCCTGTCGTCACCAGGCGGGCGCTCCTCGAGGCGGGTATCCACTTCGGGCACCAGACCAGGCGCTGGAACCCGAAGATGGGCCGGTACCTGTACGGGGAGCGTTCCGGCATCTACATCGTCGACCTCGAGAAGACCCTGGCCGGGCTGGAGGAGGCCTACCGGTTCGTCCGGGACCTCGGTCGTCGCGAGGGCGTCGTCCTGTTCGTCGGGACGAAGAAGCAGGCCCAGGAGATCGTCTCCGATGAGGCCACCCGGGTCGGTATGCCGTTCGTGAACACCCGGTGGCTGGGCGGCATGCTCACGAACTTCCAGACCGTGTCCCGCCGGCTGCTCCGGCTCCGCGAGCTCCGAGAGATGGAGCGGGGCGGGGCCTTCGAGTTCCTCCCGAAGAAGGAAGTTCTGAAGCTTCGCCACGAGAAGGAGAAGCTCGAGCGAAACCTCGGTGGCATGCAGACCCTGGAGCGCCTGCCCGACGCGGTCTACCTGATCGACACGAACAAGGAGCACATCGCGGTGAGCGAGGCCCGCAAGCTCGGGATCCCGGTCATCGCCATCGTCGACACGAACTGCGACCCGGACGCGGTCGACTACGTGATCCCGGGGAACGACGACGCCATCAGGTCGGTGTCCCTGGTGACCCGGGTCATCGCCGACGCCCTGGCCGGGGGACGCCGGGAAGGCCGGGAGGCCCTGGTGAGCAAGGCGGACGCCCCGGAGTTCGAGCCCGAGCCCGTCGAGGCATCCGATGCCCCGTCGGCTCCCATCGAGGTGCCCGCTGCTGAGGCCGGCCCGGCACCGGCCGGCGCCCCGTCGGTCACGGCCACCGACGAAGCGCCGTCCGGCGGGCAGACCGCCGAGGAGCACGCATGACCGACATCGGCGCCGAACGGGTGAAGAAGCTCCGGGAGGTCACCGGGGCCGGGATGATGGACTGCAAGAAGGCCCTCCAGGAGGCGGACGGCGACCTCGACCGCGCCGTCGAGATCCTCCGGGGGCGGGGCCTGGCCTCGGCCCAGAAGCGCGCCGGCCGGTCGGCCAACCAGGGTCTCATCGACGCCTACGTCCACTTCAACAACACGGTCGGGGTGCTGGTCGAGGTGAACTGCGAGACCGACTTCGTGGCCAACACGGAGGAGTTCCGCCGGGTGGCCAGGGACGTCGCCCTGCACATCGCGAGCGCCATGCCCCAGTGGGTGACGCGGGACGAGGTGCCCGGCGACCTGCTGGAGACGGAGCGCCGCATCTACGAGGCCGAAGCCCGGCAGGCCGGCAAGCCCGACAAGGTCCTGGACCGGATCGTGGAGGGAAAGCTCCAGGCCTTCTTCGAGACCACGGTCCTGGTGGACCAGCCGTTCGTGAAGGACACCGACCGGACCGTCCAGCAGCTCATCGACGAGGTCTCGGCCAAGGTGGGAGAGAAAGTTGCCGTGCGTCGGTTCGTCCGGTACAAGCTTGGCGAGGAACTCGGCTGAAGGAGGCCCGGGTGGGTGACGGGGAGCGCACCGAGGGTGGCCGATCCCGGCCGGTCTACTCCCGGGTCCTGCTGAAGCTCTCCGGCGATGCCTTCGCCCCCACAGACACCGGCTACGGCATCTCCACCGACTCCACGGCACTGCTGGCGCGCGAGCTCCGCGACGTCGTCGACCTCGGCGTTCAGGTGGCCGTGGTGGTGGGCGGGGGGAACATCTGGCGGGGGCGCGATGCGCCGAGCATCGACCGGGCTCGCGCGGACTACATGGGCATGCTGGCCACCGTGATGAACGCTCTTGCGCTGCAAGACGGCCTGGAGAAGCTCCACGTTCCCACCCGGGTCCAGACGGCGATCCACATGGCCCAGATCGCCGAGCCGTACATCCCCCTCCGCGCCATCCGGCACCTGGAAAAGGGACGCATCGTCATCTTCGCGGCCGGCATCGGCGCGCCCTACTTCTCCACCGATACCACCGCCGCCCAGCGGGCGCTGGAGATCGGGGCCGAGGCCATCCTGAAAGGCACGAAGGTGGACGGTGTCTACAGCGCCGATCCCCACGTGGACCCGAACGCCCGGCGGTTCGAGACCATCGAGTACATCGACGTGCTCCGGGAGGGCTACCAGGTGATGGACGCCACCGCCATCTCCCTGTGCATGGAGAACAAGCTCCCCATCATCGTGTTCGACTTCCGCCGGGAGGGGAACATCCG
>DASWJF010000021.1:0-4929 GCA_036397275.1 Actinomycetota bacterium | reverse complement strand
CAGATCAAGATCGCCCAGGGCTCGAAGCCGGGGGAGGGCGGGCAGCTCCCCGGACACAAGGTGACCGAGGAGATCGCCCGCCTCCGCCACACCCAGCCCGGCGTCGCCCTGATCAGCCCGGCGCCGCACCACGACATCTACTCCATCGAGGACCTCGCCCAGCTCGTGTTCGACCTGAAACAGGTGAACCCGGCGGCGGCGGTCTCCGTGAAGCTCGTGGCCGAGACCGGCGTGGGGACGGTGGCCGCCGGCGTGGTGAAGGGCCTGGCCGAGGTGGTGCACATCGCGGGGGCCGACGGCGGCACGGGCGCCTCACCTCTCGGCTCGATCAAGAACGCCGGCCTGCCCTGGGAGATCGGCCTGGCCGAGACCCAGCGAGCGCTCGTGGAGAGCGGGCTGCGCGGGCGGGTGCGGGTGCGCGCGGACGGGGGGATGAAGACGGGTCGCGACGTCCTGCTGGCGGCGCTCCTGGGGGCCGACGAGTACTCCTTCGGCACCGCGGCGCTCCTGGCTGAGGGCTGCATCATGGTTCGGACCTGTCACCTGGACACCTGTCCGGTGGGCATCGCGACCCAGCGCCCCGAGCTGCGCGCGAAGTTCGCCGGCACGCCGAAGATGGTCGCCGCCTACATGATTGCGGTGGCGGAGGAGGTGCGGCGCCTGCTGGCCGGGATGGGCATGCGGTCCCTGGACGAGGCCATCGGGCGGACGGACCTGTTGCGCGTGCGGACCATCGAGGGCCGGGCCTCCATGGTGGACCTCGGCCCGCTGCTCGCGCCCGCGTCGGGCGAGCGGCGGTTCGTGGCCGGCCTGCCGCTCCAGCGGCCCCGGTCGTCGCTGGGCGACCGGCTGTACCGGGACGCCTGGGACACGATCCGGTCCGGCGGCCACGTGGACCTTTACTACCCGATCGAGAATGCCGACCGAACCGTCGGTGCGCGGCTGGGGGGAGCGATCGGCCGCGCGTTCGGCCAGTCCTCTCCCCCCGGCTCGGCCCGCGCGACGCTTCGGGGCTCGGCCGGGCAGTCCTTCGGCGCGTTCCTGGCGACAGGGGTCGAGCTCCGTCTCACCGGTGAGGCCAACGATTACGTGGGCAAGGGCATGGGCGGCGGGCGGGTGGTGATCAAGCCGCCCGACGACGACGCCGGCGCCCCGTACCTCGCCGGCAACGTCGTCCTGTACGGAGCGACCGGTGGCGAGCTGTTCGTGGCCGGCCTGGTCGGCGAGCGCCTGGCGGTGCGAAACTCCGGGGCGACGGTGGTGGTCGAGGGCGCGGGCGACCACGGGTGCGAGTACATGACCGGAGGGACGGTGGTGGTCCTGGGGCCGGTCGGACGGAACTTCGGCGCGGGGATGACCGGCGGCCGCGCCTACCTGCTGGACGGCGAGGGGGACGTGGAGCGGCGGGTGAACGGGGAGCTCGTCGAGGTCTCGGCGCCGGATCCTTCCGACCTGGGGTTCCTCTCGGGGCTGGTGGAGCGGCACGCCGAGCTCACCGGCTCCCCCCGGGCCCGTGAGCTGCTCGCCACATGGGCGACGGCCGGGCTGCGGTTCGTCCGAGTGTCGGCCCGGGAGGACGTCGCCACGATCACCCAGCGGAACGAGGGCACCCCGAGCCACGCGAAGGAGCGCCCCGCCATGGCGGCGGTCGGCGGCTGACCTTCGGCCGGCGCGCGTCAGTCCAGGGCCGGCTGCGGGTCGTGGGCGCGTTGGCCGTTCATCGGCTGCGTCGGGACGAACTGCGCGGCCTCGGTCGAGCCCTCCAGCGCGACGGTCGACGATCGCCCGCCGGTGATGACCTGTGACACGCGGTCGAAGTACCCCGTCCCCACCTCGGCCTGGTGCCGGGTGGCCGTGTACCCCAGCGACTCCAGCTCGAACTCCTTCTCCTGGAGGCGCACGTAGGCCGTCATGCCCTCGTTCACGTAGGCGGCGGCCAACTCGAACATGGACGCGTTCAGCGCGTGGAATCCGGCCAGCGTCACGAACTGGAACCTGTACCCCATCGCACCGAGCTCCCGCTGGAACCGCGCGATGATCTCGTCGTCGAGGTTCCGCCGCCAGTTGAACGAGGGCGAGCAGTTGTAGGCGAGCAGCTTGACGGGGAACTCGGCGTGGATGGCCTCGGCGAACCCGCGGGCCTCGTCCAGGGCCGGGGTGGAGGTCTCGCACCACAGCACGTCGGCGAACGGCGCATACGCGAGGCCCCGGGCGATGGCGGCCTCCAGTCCGTCGCGGACCCGGAAGAACCCCTCGGTCGTTCGCTCGCCGGTGAGGAACGCCCGGTCCCGCTCATCGACGTCGCCGGTGACGAGCGAGGCGCTCATCGCGTCGGTCCGCGCCATCACCAGGGTCGGGACGTCGAGCACGTCGGCCGCCAGCCGAGCCGCGGTGAGGGTGCGGATGAATTGTGCCGTCGGCACGAGCACCTTGCCCCCGAGGTGGCCGCACTTCTTCTCGGACGCCAGCTGGTCCTCGAAGTGAACGCCGGCGGCGCCGGCCTCGATCATGGTCTTCATGAACTCGAAGGCGTTCAGGGTCCCGCCGAACCCGGCCTCGGCGTCGGCCACGATCGGCACCATCCACCTCGTGCCGGTGTTGCCCTCGGCCCACGGGATCTGGTCGGCCCGGTGCAGCGCGTTGTTGAGGCGCCTCACGACGGCCGGCACGCTGTTCGAGGGGTACAGGCTCTGGTCGGGATAGGTGTGGAACGACAGGTGCGCGTCGGCCGCCACCTGCCAGCCCGACAGGTAGACGGCCTTCAGGCCGGCCTTCACCATCTCCACGGCCTGCCCGCCCGTGAGCGCGCCGAGGGCGGACACGTACGGCGTCCTGTGCATCAGCGCCCACAGTCGCTCGGCGCCCAGGCGGGCGATGGTGTGCTCGATGGTGATGGTGCCGCGGAGTCGGATGACGTCCTCGGCCGGGTAGGGGCGACGGATGCCCTTCCACCGTGGGCTGGTCTGCCAGTGGCTCTGGAGACACGCCGCCTCGCGGCGGACGCGTTCTTCGTAGCTGAGATCGCGCATGGGTGTCCTCCGGTGATGGCGAAAGAGACGGAGTGGGGACGAAAGGACCCCTCGTCTTTCATTCGCGAGGGGTCGGCTCAGACGCGCGCGAGCCGATCCAGGCCGGCCGGCGTGCCTAGGTTCCGGATACGAGGGCCGGCGGGTTCGCCAGGAAGTTGAACCGCCGTTCAAACATCGTCCGGGCAGTCTGCCCGATGGCGGGGGAGGGTGTCAAGAAGGCCAGCGAACCGGCAGTGGGTCAGTGTGAAGCGAGCGGCCGAACAAGGACCAAGGCCGGGTCATTCCAAGCCGCCAGGTCGAACTCGCGCAAGGGCATGAAGCCTGCTTTGAGATAGAAGCGTCGGGTGCCTTCATAGCTGTCTTCGACGTCCTCGTGACTGGACGGTCCGAGGGTGAGGACGAACAGGGCCTTGACTCCCCGCCCGGCCGTCTCGCCCGCCACGTGCTCCATGAGGGCGGTTCCGATTCCACGGCGCCGGTGTTCGGCGTGGACCGCCATCCACGTGATCTCGACGGTCTCGGGATTGTGACGCACCATCGTCATGAACCCGAGCAGTGTGCCATGATCGCTGATCGCCGCCAGCCCCTGCTGTCGGCGAACGGCTTCGGCACATTCTCGGCGACCGACCTCGTTTCCAAAGTGATAGGGAAGACCGCGGACGATGGCGTCACACGCCGCGGCGTCGGATGAGAGAAGCGCCCGGATCTGCAAGACGGCTGTCCCCTCTCACTCTCTCGCTTCGAATCTACCTGCTATGGTCGACCTAGGGGACGATCTTGGAGATGGGGAGCTCCAGGATGTCGGCGGCGCCCCTGGACTTCAGCAGTGGGATCAGGGTGTTGACCGTGGTCTTGTCCGCGACGGTCTCGATAGCGTAGCCACCTTCGGACAACTCCGAGATCGTCGGCGACTTCATCGCGGGCAGGACATCCAGCACCGCCTTGAGGTGCTCCTCACTCACGTTCAGCTTGATCAGCACCCGGCCCTCGGCCCGAAGCGCGCCCAGCAGCAACGTCGTGACGTCCTCCATCGCCGCTCGCTTGTCTCGGTCGGCCGCGGAGTCCTTGTTGGCGATCAACAGGACCTCGGACTCCAGCAGCGTCTGGATGATCTTCATGCCGTGGGCCCGAAGCGTGCTCCCGGTTTCGGCCACGTCCACGATGGCGTCGACGATCTCGGGCACCTTGGCCTCCGTGGCGCCGTACGACCACACCACGTGCACCGAGATTCCGAGGTCCTCGAAGTACCGCCGCGTCAGGTTCACGTACTCCGTGGAGATCCGTGAACCCGTCGGCAGGTCCTTGGCGGTCTCCGCGGGGTGATCGTTCGGCACGGCCAGCGCGATGCGCACCCCGTGGCCGGTTCCGCTCTTTGCGTACTCGAGCGACGCCAGCTCCTCGACCTGGGCCCCGGTCTCCGCGATCCAGTCCCGGCCGGTGATGCCGAGGTCGAACAGGCCATCTTCCACGTACGTGGGGATCTCCTGGGGCCGAAGCAGTGACACGCGCTCGATCCGCTCGTCGTCCACGGTCCCGTGGTAGTCGCGGTCCGAGCCGCGCCGCACCCGCAGGTCGGCCTGTTCCATGAGACGCAGCGTCTGCGCCTCCAGCGACCCCTTGGGGATGACCAGCTTCAGCATCAGATCCTCCGGTGGAAGCAGGAGCGCTCGCCGAGGTGGCACGCGGCGCCCAGCTGGTGGACCCGGAGCAGCAGCACGTCCCCGTCGCAGTCGGCCCGGATCTCCTGGACATGCTGGACGTGGCCGCTGGTCTCGCCCTTTCGCCACAGCTCCTGTCGCGACCGGCTCCAGAACACGGTCCGGCCCTCCTCCAGCGTGCGCTCCACCGATTCCCGGTTCATCCACGCCATCATCAGCACGTCGCCGTTCTCGACGTCCTG
>DASWJF010000020.1:0-4024 GCA_036397275.1 Actinomycetota bacterium | reverse complement strand
TGGCGGCCATGGCGTACGCGCTCGGCATCGCCGAGACACGTCTGGCGGACGCCTACAACATCGCCAACATCACGCCGAACATCATCTACGAGCTCGCCCTCGGGGGGATCCTGACCTCGGTGTTCGTCCCGGTATTCGTGGAATGGCTCCAGAGCCGGGGACGCGAACAGGCATGGGAGCTGGCCCGGCGGACGTTCACGATCACCGTGATCTCGCTCGCCGCGATCGCTCTGCTCGGCGTGATCCTCGCTCCATGGATCGTCCGCCTCTACACCGTGGGGGTGCCCGAGGACGAGCGCGCGGTGGTGGAGGAGCTCGCCTCCTTCTTCCTGCGGTGGTTCATGCCGCAGATCGTCTTCTATGGGATCGGCGCGGCCGCCACCGGGCTGCTGAACGCCCATCGACGGTTCGCCGCGCCGATGTTCGCGCCGATCCTCAACAACCTCATCGTGGTCGGCACGTTCCTGAAGTTCGCCGCGATGTCCCGGCCGGACCAGGCGGTCCTGGCTACCGGGCCGCAGAAGCTGGTTCTCGCCATCGGGACGACCCTGGGGGTCGTGGCGATGTCCGCCGCGCTGTGGCCCTCGCTCCACCGCCTGGGGTTCCGGTTCGGGTGGCGGCCCGGCTGGCGGGATGAGGCGGTGTCCCGCATCACCCACCTGGCGAAGTGGGTGATCGTGTACGTGGCGGCGAACCAACTCGGATACCTCGTCGTCCTGATCCTCGCGGCCCGGGTCCAGGGCGGGTACACGGCCTACGCCGCCGGGTTCATGCTGTTCCAGCTCCCGCACTCGATCTTCGTCGTCTCGGTGTTCACGGCGCTGCTGCCGGCGATGTCGTCGCGGTGGGTCGACGGCGATCGGGCCGGCTTCCGCGAGCTGCTGGCCGGGGGAATCCGGTGGACCGGGGTACTCGTGGTGCCGGCCGCCCTGGGCTACCTGGCGCTGGCCGTCCCCATCGTCCGACTGCTCCTCCAGCACGGGGTGACCCGTCCGATGAGCACCGAGCTCGTGGCCGGCGTCCTGGTGTTCTTCGCCGTCGGGCTGTTCTCCTTCTCGACGTTCCAGCTCCTTCTTCGCGCGTACTACTCGATGCAGGACACCCGGACCCCGGCCCTGGTGAACATCGCGGCGGTGGGCCTGAACGTGGCGCTGGACCTGCTGTTCGTCCTGGTCCTCGACCTGGGGGTCCGAGGGTTGGCCCTGGGGCACGCCACCGCGTACACCTTTGGATCCATCGCGCTGGTCCTGATCGTCCGCCGCCGGCTGGGCGGGATCGACGGCAGGCGGATCCTGTCCGGCCTGGCCCGGACGCTCCCCGCGGCCGCGGTCACGGCGGCAGCGGCGTGGGGGGTGGCCCGGCTCATCGGTGAGCAGCTCGGCACGGTCACCATCGGAGCACAGGCCCTCCAGGTGCTGGGGGCGGTCGCGGCGGGGGTGCTTGTCTTCGTGGCGACAGCGCTTATGTTCCGCATCGAGGAGGTCGATGTGGTGCGAAGGCAACTCGCCGCGAGGTGGCGGAGGTGAAATCGGTGGGGAGGCTGTCGGACGAGCGCGGGCTGGTCGGCAAGCTCGCGGTCATATGGCTCGTCATCGTCGCGCTGTTCCTGGTGGCCGGCTTCGACACGGGCTCCATCGCACTCACCAAGTTCAAGGTGGCCAGCGCCGCCGAGAAGGCCGCCTTCGAGGCGGCGGCGACGTTCAAGGCGACCGGGAACCGCGACAAGGCCTACCTCACCGCGCTCGAACAACTGGAGCAGCAGGCCCCGGGCGCCAGGCTCACGAGGAACGGCTTCACCGTCAACCAGCGGACCGGAGAGGTCACCGTGACCGCGGTGGACCGGGCCTCCACCGTGCTCGCCGGCCGCATCGGGTTCCTCAAGGACTTCACCAGGACGACCGCCACCGAGACCGCCGGCCCCTCGACGTTCTGAGCATCCTGGGCCGTCGGCCGGATATCGCGACGTAGACTGCGCGGGTGAGGACGGAGCAGCCACGGGCCGTGCTCGCGGGGCGATACGTCCTCGAGCAGGAGCTCGGTCGAAGCGGTCTCGGCGTGGCCTGGCGAGCCACAGACGTGGTCCTGGACCGCCGGGTGGTGGTGAAGCTGCTCCCGCCGGAGCTTGCCGACGATCCCGGCTTCCCCGAGCGCCTGGCCGAGCGACTGCGCGCCGTGGCCCTGGTGTCTCATCCCGGGCTGGCCCGCCTCCTGGACACGGGCCGCGAGGACGGTGTGGAGTTCATCGTTCGCGAATACGTGGATGGCGGCAGCCTCCGCGACCTCCTGGAATCGGAGGGGAAGGTGCCGGCGGACCAGGCGGCCCGCGTCGTCGGCTCGGTGCTCGACGTGCTGGCGGCGTCCCACGATGCCGGCGTCCTCCACCTCGACCTGAAGCCCGAGAACGTGCTCATCGGGCCCGACGGCACGGTCCGCGTGAGCGATCCGGTGATCGCCCGGGCCCCGGTGGGGACGGCCCGGTCCCAGAAGGGCGCCTCGATCGACGGGGACGGCCCGATCCCACCGGAACAGAGGGGCGGCGGGCCGGTTGACCCCCGGACCGACGTGTGGGCGGCCGGGGCCCTGTTGTTCGAGCTCCTCACCGGGGAACCTCCCCGAGACGGCCGGCCGGTCACACCGCGATCCCTCCGCAGAGACACTCCTCGCGAGCTGGACGCCGCCGTGGCCCGGGCCCTCTCCCCGGAACCGGAGGACCGGTTCGCCTCTCCCCAAGAGTTCGCCGAGTCGCTTCGGAGGATCTGGGGGGAGGCGGGGCCGCCGCTCGGCGTGGCGGTCGGACCATCGCCCCGGCCCGCGGCGGCCCCGCCCCTCAGCCGCCACCGGTCCCTGTTCCGCACGTGGCTGGCGATGCCCCTGCTGATCGCGTTCGTCGCCGCCGGCTCCGTGGGTGCCGGATTGTGGCTGGGGGAGCTGGAGCTCGGCGGCCCGGTGGGGATCCGGGTGAAACGGGAGGAGGTGCCGAGCTCGACGCCTGCGGCGCGTCTGGCTCGGTTCGCGGTCAGGACGTTCGACCCGTTCGGCGACGGCCGTGAGAACGACTCGGGCCTCGCCTCCGCCGCCGACGGCGACGAGGCCACCGCATGGAGGTCGGAGAACTACTTCGACGGCCGGCTGAACAAGCCCGGCGTGGGGCTGCTCTTCGACCTCGGGGTGGAGCGCACGGTCACCGGATTCAGGCTCACCTCACCGCACCCGGGATTCGACTTCGCCGTGCTCGTCGGGGACGACCCGGCGACCATGGCCGATTCCGCCCGCACCACGTTCACCGCCTCGGCCGACACGCGCGAGTCGATCGAACCCGCCACGGGGCGATACGTGCTGCTGTGGATCACCACCGTCGTTGCAACCGGCGACGGGAACCGCGCGGAGGTGGCCGAGTTCCGGGTGGTGGCGACGGGCTGATGCCGGACGGCGAACCCGACGAGGACCTGGTCCGTCGGACCGTGAGCGGAGACCATTCGGCGTTCGGGATCCTCGTCGAGCGGCACGAGCGCCGCGTGTACAACCTGGCGCTTCGGATGACCCGACACGAAGAGGACGCCCGCGACGCCACCCAGGAGGCCTTCCTCACCGCCCTCCGGAAGCTCTCGTCGTTCCGGGGCGAGGCCGCCTTCACCACCTGGATGCACCGGGTCACCGTGAACACCTGCTACGACCTCCTCCGAAAGCGACGGCGCGCACCCTTTCTCGAGCGGAGCGAGGAGCACGAGCCGGAGCCGCCCGCCTCGCCCGACCACGCCGACGCCACGGACCTCTCGGTCGACGTGCAGCGGGCGCTGCTCCGGGTGCCGCCCGACTACCGGATCGTGATGATCCTCCACGACGTCCAGGACCTGCCGTACGAAGAGGTTGCGGCGATCGTGGGCGTGCCGGTGGGCACGGTGAAGTCGCGCCTGCACCGGGGTCGGGTGGCGCTGGCCCGGGCCCTCCGGGACCGCCCGGAGCGGGAACGCCCCGAGCCGCCGGGACCGTCAGACCAGGCGAGGTCGAGATGACGCACCCCGAG
>DASWJF010000019.1:0-3837 GCA_036397275.1 Actinomycetota bacterium | reverse complement strand
ATCTCGGGCTGTTCGGCTACCGCGTGGACGCGGTGGTCGTGAACCGCATCATCCCGGACGACGTGACCGACCCCTACTTCGGCAAGTGGAAGGACATCCAGGCCGAGGAGCTGTCGGTGATCCCCGGGCTGGACGAGATCTTCAGCCTGATCGACGTGAAGCGTCACGTGGACGAGCACACCTATGACCTGCTGGTGGTGGACTGCGCGCCCACGGCGGAGACCCTCAGGCTGCTCTCGCTTCCCGACATCATGAACTGGTACATCGAGCGGATCTTCCCGGTGGAGCGGCGGGTGGTGAGGGCGGTCCGCCCGCTCATCTCCAGGATCACCACGCTCCCCATCGCCGGGGACCAGTTCTTCGGCGCCGTGGAGCGGCTGCATCGGAACCTCGACGCGGTTCGGCGGATCCTGACCGAGGAGCACACGTCCACGGTCCGGCTGGTGGTGAACCCGGAGAAGATGGTCATCGCCGAGGCCAGGCGGACCTACACGTATCTCGGGCTGTTCGGCTACCGCGTGGACGCGGTGGTCGTGAACCGCATCATCCCGGACGACGTGACCGACCCCTACTTCGGCAAGTGGAAGGACATCCAGGCCGAGCATCTCCAGACCGTCCGGGAGTCCTTCGCGCCCGTGCCCATCCTCACCGCCCGGCTGTTCGACCGGGAGATGGTGGGCATCGACCTCCTCGACGAGATGGGCGACGAGGTCTACGGGAGACGGTCCGTGACCGACGTGCTCTACCAGGACCACCCGATCCGGGTTCGGAAGCGAGGCACCGGCTACACGCTGTCGATGCGCCTTCCGTTCGTGTCGCGCGACGACATGGACATCCACCGGCGAGGCGACGAGCTGTTCGTCCGGGTCGGGTCGTACAAGCGGAACCTGATCCTCCCCGCGACCCTCCAGCGGCTGGAGGTCCGGGGGGCGAACTTCATCGGCGACCACTTGGAGATCGGGTTCGACCGGGAGCCCGAGGCCGGTTCCTCACAGCCCCGGCGAAAGGGGAGGACGGATGGCTGAACCGACGACGAGAACGAGGAAGCGCCTCGAGGGGGAGACGCCGGAGGAACCGGCCGGGCACGATGGAGCCGTGTGCTCGGTCGCGTTCTGCCCGATCGGGCTTGCGCTCGGAACCGTGAACCGGGCGAGCCCGGAGCTGACGGAGCACCTGCTCACGGCGGGTCGGGAGTTCCTGCTGGCTGTGAAGGCGGTGATCGACGCTCGCGCCGCCGACATCCGGGAGAGAGGGAAGCCGACGAAGCTCGAGCGGATCGAGATCGCGTGATGGGCGTGGATCACTCCCTGCTCCGAAGGCTGGCGGAGTGGGACCCGCCGGGCGTCCCCGTCACGTCCGTGTATCTCACCGTCGACGGGCGGCGGTATCCGCGGAAATCCGGCTACGAGGTGCGGCTGGACGAGCTGCTCCGCCGGGCCCGGGCCCAGTCGGAGGGCCTGTCCGAGGTGGCGGCGCGCTCGGTGGAGCGCGACCTCGGCGCGATGTCCTCGTACGTCCGCGAGGAGTTCGAGCGGGGCGACACCCGGGGCCTGGCGCTGTTCGCCTCGCACGGCGCGGGCCTGTGGGAGGAGGTCCGGGTGCCGCGGCCCGTATGGGACCGCGCGGTGGTCGCGGCCCGGGCCGACCTGCTCCCCCTCGAGCAGCTGCTGGAGACCTACCACGCCATCTGCACGGTCCTGGTCGACTATGAGAAGGCCCGGCTGTTCGTCTCGGAGCTCGGCCGCATCGAGGAGGTGTCCGATGTCTGGGACGAGGTCCCGGGACGCCACGAGCAGGGCGGATGGGCCCAGATGCGGATGCAGCGCCACGTCGACGACCACCGGCAGCGGCACCTGAAGCACGTGGCCGGCGTGCTGTTTCGCCTGTACAAGCGGCGGCGGTTCGATCATCTCATCCTGGCCGGCCCGGCGGAGGCCCGTCTGGACCTGGAGCGCGAGCTGCACCCGTACCTGAAGGAGCGGATCCGGGCTCGGCTCACCGTGGCCGTGACGGCGACGGCCGAAGAGGTGCTCGGCCGGTCCCTGGCGGTGGAGGAGGAGCTGGAGCGCCGGGCGGAGAAGGCGAAGGTCGAGCGCCTGAAACAGGCGGCCGCGTCCGGTGGCCGAGCGATCACCGGGCTCGGTGGGACGCTGGCCGCCTTGGCCGAAGGCCGGGTGGGGGAGCTCGTCGTGTCGATCGACCTGTCTGCGCCGGGCGCCGAATGCCCGTCGTGCGGCCGGCTGGCGGACCGCGGCGGCGCGTGCGCGGCCTGCGGCTCGAAGCTCGAGCCGGTGCCCGACGTCGTGGAGGCCACCGTGGCGCAGGCGCTCCGGCAGGGCTGTCGGGTGGAGACGGTCGTGGACCACGACGGGCTGGCCGACCACGGCGGCATCGGCGCCCTGCTCCGGTTCTGAGGGGATGGCGTGACGGACCCCGGGCAGGCGCTCGGCATCGACGTCGGCGGGACGAAGATCGCCGCGTTCCGGGTGGCCCGGGACGGGACCGTCCTCGAGCGGGACACGGTCCCCACGCCGGCCGAGGACCCGGAGGCAACCATCGACGCGATGATCGACGTGGCCAAGCGGTTGCTGTCGCCGGAGGTCGTCGCGGTGGGGGTGGGGGCTGCGGGGCTTGTCGACGTGAGCGAAGGCATCCTCCGGTTCGCCCCCAACCTGGCCTGGCGCGAGCTGCCCATCGCCGAGCGCATGAGCACGGCGCTCGGCCTGCCGTGCCAGGTGGACAACGACGCCACCGCGGCGGCGTGGGGGGAGTACCGGTTCGGCGCGGGCCGGGGCTACCGCCACATGCTGCTGGTGACGGTGGGGACCGGCATCGGCGGCGGGATCGTGGCCGGCAGGCGGCTGTTCCGAGGTGCCCACGGGTTCGCCGCGGAGATCGGTCACATCATCGTGGAGCCGGACGGCCCGCTCTGCGGCTGCGGGAACCGGGGGTGCTGGGAGCAGGTGGCCTCAGGCCACGCCATCGGGCGCCTGGGGCGCCGAGCCGCCGCGGAGCATCCTCGCTCGCTCATGACCGAGCTCGCCGGGGGGGACCCGGACCGGGTCACCGGCACGACCGTGACCGAGGCGGCCATGCGAGGCGACGACGTCGCCATCCGGATCCTGTCGGAGGTCGGACGGCGGCTGGGGGAAGGGATCGCCGGGCTGGTGAACGTCCTGGACCCCCAGGTCGTGGTGGTGGGCGGGGGGGTCATCAGGGCCGGGGACCTGCTGCTCGACCCGGCCCGCGCGGCGTTCGCGGAGGCCGTGGAGGGCTTCGAGCACCGGCCGAACGTCCCCGTCGTCGGAGCCCAGCTCGGCAACGACGCCGGAGCGGTGGGGGCGGCGACCCTGGCCCTCGAGGAGCTCGGCGCGTGAGGGCGGGCCCGAGGCATGGCATCGTGATTTCGTGAGGATCGGGCTCGTCCTCCCCTTGTTCTCCGGCGACGCCGAGCGGGTGCTTTCATTCGCGCGGCGCGCCGAGGAGCTCGGCTACGAGGGCCTGTTCGCGTTCGATCACTTCTTCCCTCCGGGGGCCGCCAGGGACCGTTCCTCCCTCGAGGGGTTCACCATGCTGTCAGCCGTGGCCGCAGTCACGGAGCGGGTCACGGTGGGAACGCTCGTGACGAGGGCCTCGCTCCGGCCGGCCGGGCTGGTGGCCAAGCTCGCCGCCGGGATCGACGACATCAGCGGGGGGCGGATGGTCCTCGGCATCGGGACCGGGGACCCCATCGACAGACCGGAGCACGAGGCCTACGGGCTCACGTACCTGGACAAGCGGGAGCGCCGGGAGCACCTGGTGGAGACGGTCCGCGCGGTGAAGGCGCTGTTCCGAGGG
>DASWJF010000018.1:0-7875 GCA_036397275.1 Actinomycetota bacterium | reverse complement strand
CGGGGCGGTAGCGGTGAAGGTGGGGCTGTTCGAGGGACGGCCCATCACGGTCTCGCCCGAGTACGAGGACTGCACCCGGGTCGCCCGCGAGGCCGGGGTCCCCGCCCGAGACGTCTACGAGGAAGCGGTGCGGCTGGCCCGACAGGAGCTGGAGCGCTCGTGAGCTGCGGGTTGATCGGTCGCCCGATGAGCCTCCTGCCTGGGGTACCCTCGTCGGGAGAAGCCGCAGAGCTGCGGATGGCGGAGGCTTCGCCCTGATGGATCAGGCAGTCCCCGACGAGGCCGAGGGCAGGGGAAACCGGCTCGGCTCCACCATCGTCGAGCTCCTCGTCATCGTCCCCATGCTCGCCTACCTGGCGTGGGCCCTCCCCCGGTACCGCGAGGACCTCACGCCTTCCGTGCTGTTCTTCATCGCGGCGGTGGCCATCGTCGACCTCCTCCCGGTTCCCGGGTGGGGAGGCCTCCAGCTCTCGCTGAGCTTCCCCGTCCTGCTCGGTGCGGCGATCATCTATCCGCCGGCCATCGCGTCTTTCGTGGGCGTTGTCGGGTCGTTCGACCCTCGGGAGTTCCGTCGTGAGGTCTCGCTGCTGAAGGCGGTGTGGAACCGCAGCCAGGTGGGGCTGTCCATCCTGGCCGGAGGAACCCTGTTCCACCGGATCGCCGAGCTCGATTCCCCGTGGACGCGGTTGGTCCCCTCCATCATGCTCGCCGGCGTCGTGGCCTACGCGGTGAACGCGCTCTGCGTCGCCGTCCAGACCGCCGTGCTCCGGCGGATCTCCCTCGGCAGCGTCATCGCCAGGATGCACGGCAGCGCGCCCTACGAGTTCCTCCTCTCCTATCTCGGCCTGGGGCTGTTCGGCGCCTTCATCGCCCGGTTCTACGAGAAGGAGGGCGTGTGGTCGGTGGCCGTGCTCCTGGGGCCTCTGGTGTTCGCGCGGCAGATGTACTTCCGCAACCGCGCCCTGGCCGACCGGCTGGCCGAGCAGAACCAGATCCTGGCCGACCAGGCCCGAAAGCTCGAGGAGCTGCTCGAGAAGGAGCACCACACCGTCGACGAGCTCCGCGAGCTGAACCGGATGAAGGGAGAGTTCGTGGCCGTCGTCTCGCACGAGCTCCGTACGCCGGTCACCGCGTTGATCGGCTATGCGAAGACCTTGCGACAGCCGGAGTTCGCCGAGGACCCGGTGATGCTGCTCGAGTTCCTGGAGCGGATGGAACGGCAGGGCGACCGCCTGTTGCGGCTGGTGGAGAACCTGCTCACGGCGTCTCGGATCGAGAGCCGGGAGCTTCCCGTCTCGGTGGGCCGCGTGCTGTTCGAGGACCTCGTGAGCGAGGTCGTGGAGGGCCTCGCGGTGGAGGTCGACCGGATCCAGGTCGATGTGCCCTCGGACCTGCCAGTGCTCCACACGGACCGCCAGCTCCTGGGCCGCGTGGTGTCGAACCTGCTGGACAACGCGCTCAAGTACTCGCCGGAGGGCACGCCGTGCGAGCTTGGAGCCAAGACCGAGCGCGGCCGGCTGGTGTTCTGGGTGCAGGACCACGGCATCGGCATCCCACCCGAAGCGCTCCCCCGGATCTTCGAGCGCTTCTATCAGGTGGACTCGTCGACCACCAGGGTGTTCCGCGGTGCGGGCCTGGGCCTGTCGCTGGTCAAGGACCTCCTCGACCCCTTGGGAGGGACGATCGAGGTGCAGAGCACACCCGGCGAGGGCAGCCGGTTCACCGTGGTCCTCCCGTTCAAGCACCCTCGGCCCGGGGTGTTGAAGCCCACCCCGGCCCGGGAGTCCGAGAACCTCCTCGCGTCCAGCTGACCGGGCCGGCCGAGGCCATCACAGGGCATCACCTCCCGGTCCGGCCGGGCCGATACCTCGAGCATGGGTGGGCGGCTTGGCACGTGGCGGTACGTTGCCGGCATCGCGGCGTGCCTGACGCTTGGCTTCTTCGCATTCGTCCGGGGAACCCGGGTGCCGCTGCTCGGGCTGGTAGACCTGGGCTTCCACGAGCTGGGGCACCTGCTTACCTACCCGTTGCCCGACGTTGCCACGGCGGCCATGGGGTCGATCACCCAGGTGGCCGTGCCGGTGGGCCTGGCCCTTTACTTCCTGGTGGCCCGGCGCGACCTCCTGGGCGGGGGCGTGTGCTTCGCGTGGGCGGCGAGCTCCGCGCAGGACGTGAGCGTGTACGTCGCCGACGCTCCGTACCAGCGGCTCGAGCTCATCGGGGGCGAACACGACTGGGCCTTGGTGCTGGGACCGGACCACCTCGACCTGCTGGGAAGCGCCCACACGATCGCCGCCGTGGTGAAGGGTCTCGGGTTCATGCTGCTGCTCGTCGGCCTGGCCTGCTGCGCTGCCGGGCTGCGGCGCGCCGTACCTCCGAAGCCATCGAAGGCCGTCCCGGGCCTCGGGGCGGCCGACATGTGCCGCTGAACGACTATTCCGGAAGGGGGCCGAGCGTGTAGTTGCAGCTCCGGCAGAACACGAACACCACCTGGCGAGCCGTGCTCTCCTCCTCGTCGGGCACGGTGATGGTGCGGTAGGTCGCGTACACGGCGAGCTCCGCCGCGCACCGGGGGCACTTCGGTCCGGCCCGTTCCACCTCCGACCCCGCCTCGCCTTCCGCCACGGCTTCGGGCGAGCTGCCGCCCAGGAGGTGGATGACCGTCTGGCGGACCCGGTTGAGGTCGGCCCCCAGCTTCTGGAGGACCTGGGCCGCGACGCCCTCACCCTCCCGGATCAGGCCGAGCAGGATGTGCTCGGTGCCGATGTAGTTGTGGCCCAGCTGGAGGGCCTCCCGGAGCGAGAGCTCCAGGACCTTCTTGGCCCGGGGGGTGAACGGGATGTGGCCGGTCGGAGTCGCCTTGCCTCGGCCGATCATCTCTTCCACGTGCTGCCGAACCGCCTCGAGCGAGACGCTCATCGCCGTGAGGGCCTGCGCCGCCACACCCTCCTCTTCGTGGATCAGCCCGAGGAGCAGGTGCTCGGTCCCGATGTAGTCGTGATCGAGCATCCTCGCTTCTTCCGAGGCGAGGACGACGGCCCTTCGGGCCCGATCGGTGAACCGCTCGAACACCCGGCGAGCATAGGCTCCGGTGGCGGCGGGAACCACCCGCGGTTCGTTGGACCTCACTTCCGGAGACCTGTCGGCCTCGCCCGTGGCTACACTCGGTTCGAGGCGCCACCACCATGACGCGGATATTGGCCATCGCCGACGAAGTGTCCGAGGCACTCTACGGAGGGTCCCTCAGCGATCTCAAGCCGGAGCTCGTGGTGTCCTGCGGGGACCTGCCGTTCGAGTACCTCGAGTACATCGTGACCATGCTCTCCGTTCCGCTCCTGTACGTGCCGGGCAACCACGACCCGGACCTTCGCGCACACCAGGAGCCGGTGTCGCCACTTTGGCCCGTGCTGAGCGGGCTCCGTGAGTCGCCCGGGCCGGCTGGGTGCACGAACGTCGACGGCCGGATCATCGATGTCGCGGGACTCCGGATCGCCGGGCTCGGCGGTTCGGCCCGCTACAGCGGCGGGCCGAACCAGTACACGGAGTCGCAGATGCGGCGGAGGACGGCCCGTCTGCGGAGGCGCGCCGCCCTCCGCCGGCTCCGTGACCGCCGCGGCATCGACGTCCTCGTCTCGCACGCGCCTCCGCTCGGCATCGGGGACGACGACGATCCCGCACACCGCGGATTCGCTTCGTTTCTCGGGCTCATCGAGCGCCTCCACCCCAAGCTCCTCCTCCACGGGCACATCCACCCATACGGGCGGACGCTGCCCGATCGCACGCTCGATGGGACCCGAATCGCGAACGCCATCCCCTATAGGCTCCTCGAGGTCGAGCCGTGAGCGAACGAGGGCCGTTCTCGGGCTCGACGTTCGGGCGAGCCCGCCGCCGCGAGGCCTACCAGCGGCTCGCGGCCGTGGTGCGCCGCCGCAAGCCCCAGTCGCTCCTCCCCCTCGACGAGGTGAGCCGGCGGCTCCGGGTCTTCGAGGAACGGTACGGGGGGATCCGTCCGATCGCGGTGGCGAGGATCGTGGGGACGATCAGCCGGGGCGGCGACTTCGACCGCGACTTCCTCCCCCGCCGCTCCGAGATCGAGCAACGGTGGCGACGGGTCGAGCAAACCTACTCGGCGGGCGACTTCCCGCCGATCTCCGTCTACGAGCTCGACGGCTCGTACTTCGTCGTCGACGGCCACCACCGGGTCGCGGTGGCGAAGCAGCTCGGCACGGAGTTCATCGACGCCGAGATCACCCACCTCCGCAGCCACTGGAAGCTCCCAGAGGGAGCCAACATCGGCCGGATCATCATGGCCGAGCAAGAGCGGCGGTTCATGGAAGAGACCAGGCTCGAGCGGGCCAGGCCGGATGCCCGGATCGAGTTCACCAGGCCCCAGGGCTACATCGAGCTCCTCGAGGCCATCAAGATCCACGGCTACCACCTCCTGATGGAGCGAGGCGAGATCCTGTCCCGTGAGGACATCGCCGGTGACTGGTACGACCGCGTCTACCTCCCCACGGTGGATGCCATCCGCCGTGAGGCGCTCGGCGAGCTCTGGCCTCGGGCCACGGACGCCGACCTGTTCCTGTGGGTGACCCAGCGCCGGCGAGAGCTGTTCCCCGAGCGCGGCGGCATGGACATCGACGAGGCCGTCCGAGCCAGCAAGGACACCGGGCCGAAGCGGTCGGTGAAGTCTCGCGTGGTCAACAAGCGCACCAAGGCGAGACCGGGCTCGACCCGCCGCTGACGCCGTTCATCGCGCTGGTCCTGGCCAGCCTGACGGCGCTCATCGCGGGGGTCGGGCTCGTGCGGCTGGGGATCGTGCCCAGCTTCTCGCAGGTCGGCCGCCTGCTGGTCTGGCTCGCCGTCACCGTCGTCTACGTCGCGTTTTGGCTGGGGCTGGCCACGCTGTGCTCCGTGGCGATGCGGCGGGCCGCGACCTCGGCGCTGGTAGCCATCGCCTCGTGGCTGGTGCTGACCCTCTTCGCCGGCCTCCTGACCGGCCTGGTTGCCCACGCCATCGCCCCCGTCGGCGACGGCTCCGACCCGGAGCAGTTCTTCCGAAACGCCAGGCTCGAGCAGCAGATCGGCTGGCGTCGCTGGCGATCCTCTATAGGAGCTGTCGTGGCCCACCCCCGAGGTCCGGACGATCGGGTTCCTGCTTCCCCATCAGGTGGACCGGGCCGTGGCCTCGGAGCTCTCCCTGGACCAGAGCCTCCTGCTGGCCTGACCACAGACGGTGGCGATGGTCGCGCTCACCGTCGTGATGTTTGCCGCGGCCTACGTCCTCTTCATGCGGCAGGAGATCCGGGCGTAGGGATCCCTGGGCGGCGATCGCCGTCGATGCGAGGCTGCGGGTCTCGAACGACTAAGTCCGCCGGGACCTCGGGTGGAATCCCGTTTACCCCACGTGCCACGAAGGGTTGAAGGACGTCGCCGAAGCCTACAGGCAGGCCGAAGCCCACAGGCAGTAGGTCTCGGCAGGCCTGCTTGGGATCCGGTGCGAGGGCGTCAGGGGGGCGCTCATCAGTCCCCAGCCGGAGCGGGACGACCCTTCGACGACCAGTCGCGCCGATTGGAAATGCGGGCCGGGTTGTCCTAGGCTTCTGCTTTCACGTACGGGAGGAGGTGGTCGATCGCCAGGATCCCGCGAACCTGTCGGCTGCTCGTGAACCTTCGGGAGGTGGTTCCGTGAGGAGCTCATGGCGTTTCCCCCTGGCGGCAGCGATCACCGTGACGCTGCTGAGCCCGGCGCTTCCGGCAGCGGCCAAGCACAACCCCGATCAGCACAGCCAGAACATGAAGCTCCTGGCCAACGTGCCCAGGGAGCCTCCGTTCACCCAGTCCGATCTGGCCTTCGACGGCAAGCTGGCCTATGCGGGCAACTACAACGGGTTCCGGGTCATCGACATCTCCGATCCCGAGAACCCCGTGGTCGTCTCCACCCTGCGCTGCAATGGGGCCCAGGGCGACGTCAACGTCTACGGGGGGCTGTTGTTCTCATCCGTGGATGCGCCGCAGACGAGCACGGACCCAGCCTGGCCTCAGACCTGCGCGGGAAGCACGACGACAACGGCCAGCAACCCCACGGCCTGGGAGGGAGTCCGCATCTTCGACGTGAGCGACCCGGCGAACCCGCAATTCGTCAAGGCGGTTCGCACGGATTGCGGGTCGCACACGAACACCATCGTGCCGGATCCGGACAACGACCGGGTCTTCGTGTACGTGTCGTCGTACCCGCTGGGCGGCGCCGCCCTGGGGCCGAACTGCGTCCGGCGGGAGGACGGCGGGGGGCACAGCAAGATCTCCATCATCGAGGTGCCGCTTGACGACCCGGTAGCCGCCACGGTCTCGGCCTACTCCCTGGACGCGGACACCGAGTGGGCCACGTACTTCGGGGCCTTCACGTTCCGGGCCTGCCACGACATCAGCGTGTTCCTGGAGCTCGAGGTCGCGGCGGCCGCCTGCCTGAGCGAGGCACAGCTGTGGGACATCTCGGACCCCGCCAACCCCGTGTTCCTCTGGCGGTTCGACGATCCCGTCGTGAACACCGCCAACGTCGACCTGTGGCACTCTTCGGCCTTCTCGTGGGACGGGGAGATCGTGGCCTTCAGCGACGAGTCCGGCGGTGGGGGCGCCGCGAGGTGCACGAACCCGAACGACATGCAGGGGCGGATCTGGTTCCTCGACATCGACGACGGCACCTTGATGGACACCTACAAGATCCCGCGCTCGGTGCCGACGACCTGCACCGCCCACCTCTTCAACTTCCTGCCCGGCACCCGTGACTACGTCCTGGTGTCCTCCTGGTATACGGGGGGGACCTCCGTCGTCAACGTGAGCAAGCTGCTCGCCGGGGCCAGTGAGGCCGAGGCCGAGGTCGGCTACTACGTCCCGGCCGGACCACCGGCAGCCATCACCTGGGCGGCCTACTGGTACAACGGGTTCATCTACACGAACGACATCCCGCGCGGTGTCGACATCATGCTTCTCAGTGATCAGGCTCGTGCGGGAGCCCAGAAGCTGCCAATGATGAACCCCCAGACCCAGGAGTCCATCATCGAGTAGCCCGAGCGTTCAGGTCCTTGGACCGGCCCCCGGCCTTCCCCGGGGGCCGGTCTGCGTCTCACGGTCTGGCAGCCACAGATCCCGTCATGCAGCGCGCCGCGATCGACCCGCCACCTGCTTGATGACGGGAACCGGACCGGATGGTCCCGAGCCTCAGCCGCTCTCGCCGACGGCCGAGGCGCCCATCGAGGAAGCGCCGGCGGCGCATCCGCGCCTCGCCTTCAGGCCAGCGAGAGCTGTTCCCCGAACGCGGCGGCATGGACATCGACGAGGGGGTGCGAGCCAGCAAGGACACGGGGCGGAAGGGGACGGTGAAGTCTCGCCTGACCCCCAAGCCTCGGAGGGGCGGGCGAGGGGTGAGTTGACCCCGCCCGGCTGCCCGGGACAGGATCGATCCTGAATCCAGTGCGGCCCGGAACCGTTCTGTGACAACCGCTCGCGGCTCGTGCCGGACGGCTGGTCAGACTTTCTAACCAACGATCCCCACGTGGCGGGAGGAGGCTTCCCCGGTTACTTCTTCCCCGCGCTCTCGACGACGGAGCGTATGACGTCCCCGGGGAGGGAGGCGGCCGACGTGAGCCCCTTCTTCACCGCGCCGACCGCGTCGGCGGAGACCTCCCCAGCGGTCTCCAGGGCTTGCTCGGCGGCCCCCCGGGCGACCTTGGTAACGTCCCCCCCGACCTTGCCTGCGGCCTCCACGGCCCCCTCGACGGCGCTCACAGCCACCCCGGCCACATCGCCGCCCACCTCTGCGGCCCCCTGGATCGCGCCGCGGACGGCGTTCTTGGCGCCCAGGACGACGTCGCCGCC
>DASWJF010000017.1:0-1506 GCA_036397275.1 Actinomycetota bacterium | reverse complement strand
GAGCACCTGGCGAGAGGACACCGGCATCCGGGTCCGAGTGGTGAAGGACGCTCGCGTCGGGGTCGCCTCGTCGAACGACTTCTCCCCGGGCGGGGCGCGCCGCGCCGCCGAGAGCGCCAGGGAGATGGCCGAGGTCGTGGCGCCGGACCCGGTGTTCCCCGGACTGGCCCCGCCACTGCCAGTGCCGGAACGGGACGGCTTCGACGAACCCACGGCGTCCGCCTCGCCGGAGGAGCGAGCCGAGGGCGTGGCCGCGCTGGTCGGCCGGTGCGGCCGAGGGTTCCGGGCCGCCGGAGCTCTGGAGACCGTGGCGAGCGAGATCGCCGTGGCCAACACCGAGGGGCAGTTCTGCTGGGCCCCGTCCACCCAGGCGTCGCTCACGACCGTGGTGACCGGCGGCGAGGGCGGCAGCGGCTTCTCGGAGGCCTTCGAAGAAAAGCTGGCCGACCTGGACCCGGAGGACATCGGCCGACGCGCCGCGGGGAAGGCCGTGGACTCGCAGAACCCCCGGGATGTGGATCCCGGCCGGTTCACCGTGGTGCTGGAGCCCCCCGCCGTCTCCACGCTCGTCGGGTTCCTGGCATGGATCGGGTTCGGGGGGCGATCGCTCGTGGAGGGGCGCTCCTGCTTCAGCGGCAAGGAGGGACAGCAGGTGGCCGCGCCCTCCGTGACGATCTACGACGATGCCACCTCGCCCCTCACGCTGGGTGTGCCCTTCGACTTCGAGGGGACGCCCCGGCGACGGGTCGACCTGGTGACCGACGGCGTGTTCCGGGATGGCGTGTACGACCGTCGGACGGCCAAGCAGGCCGGCAGGCAGACGACCGGGCACGCCCTGCCCCCACCCAGCCCCGACGGGCCCCTCCCCCTCAACCTGTTCATGGGGTCCGGGGACGCCACCCTCGACGAGATGATCGCGTCCACCGAGCGAGGGCTCCTCGTCACACGGTTCCACTACTCGAACGTGGTGCACCCCGTGGAGTCGGTCATCACCGGGATGACCCGCGACGGGACGTTCCTGATCGAAGGGGGCGAGGTGGCGCACCCCGTCAAGAACCTCCGGTTCACCCAGTCGATCCTGGGGGCCCTCCAGTCGGTGTCGATGATCGGGCGGGGCAGCCAGCTCGCCAGCGAGTTCTTCTTCTCCGCCTCGCGGGTGCCGGCCCTGAAGGTCGACTCCTTCCAGTTCACGGGGCGGTCCGACCACTGACCGGCGTGCCGGACCGGGGTCGTTGTCGGGCGGCCCGCGAGGTAGCCTTACGACTCCGAGACTTCCCCCGAGGAGGACCCCATGCAGATCGCGGACATCATGAAGCCGGACGTGAAGAGCACCTCGCCTGGTGACACGTTCGCCAACGTGGCCAGGCTGCTCCACGACAACGCCATCTCCTCCGTGGTCGTGATGGACGGCGACCGCCTGGCCGGGATCGTGACCGAGCGGGACCTCGTGAACCTGGTGGCCGAGGGCCTCGATCCCCGGACCACCAAGGTCGGGGACCGCATGAG
>DASWJF010000016.1:0-2481 GCA_036397275.1 Actinomycetota bacterium | reverse complement strand
ATGGCCATCGTGATCACCAGGATCTGACCGAGATGCCGGCAGAGAGGGAGAACGGATGAACAGCGGGTGGGAGGACTGGGCCATCACGATCGCCACGTTCCTGCCGCTGGCGGGTGCCGTGGTGATCGTCTTCATGCCGAGGGACCGGGACCGGCAGATCCGGGGCCTCGGCATCCTGGTCACCGGCGCGGCGCTCGTCGCGGCCGTGGCCATCGCCGCGGGGTTCGACTACGGGGCCGGCGGGGGACTCCAGTTCGAGGTCGACACCAGGTGGATCCCGGTCATCGGAGCCCGGTATCACATGGGGATCGACGGCATCAGCATGCCGCTCTACCTGCTGACCTTCGCCCTCTCGTTCCTGTGCACCGTGTACAGCTGGCGGTTCGTCCCCGAGCCGGGAAGGACGAAGGCCTTCATCGCGCTCCAGCTGGTGCTCGAGACCGGCATGGCCGGCACGTTCATCGCGTTCGACCTCATGCTGTTCTTCATCTTCTGGGAGCTGGTCCTGGTCCCCATGTACTTCCTGATCGGGATCTGGGGGAGCGCCAACCGCGAGTACGCAGCCATCAAGTTCTTCCTGTACACGCTGTTCGGGAGCGTGTTCATGCTCCTGGCCTTCCTGGGGATGTACTTCCGCGCCGACCCCCACACCTTCGACATCGTGAGGCTCCAGGAGTTCGGAGCCGCGGGCGGCTTCAGCCGAACCTTCCAGCTGGTGGCGTTCACCGGGGTGTTCCTGGGGTTCGCCATCAAGGTGCCGATGTGGCCGTTCCACACGTGGCTGCCGGACGCCCACACCGAGGCTCCCACGGTCGGGTCGGTCCTGCTGGCGGGGGTCCTGCTGAAGATGGGGACCTACGGGTTCGTCCGGATCGCCCTGCCGGTACTCCCGGACGCCGCCAGGGCGTGGGCCCCGTGGATCGGCGGCCTGGCGGCCATCGCCATCGTGTACGCGGCGCTCGCGTGCTTGGCCCAGAAGGACCTGAAGCGGCTGATCGCGTTCTCCTCGGTCGGGCACATGGGCTTCGTGATGCTCGGCATCGCCACCCTCACGCCGATCGGCATCAACGCGGCGATCTTCGGGATGGTGGCGCACGGCGTGATCACCGGGATGCTGTTCTTCTGCGTGGGGTCGATCTACGACCGGTACCACACGCGGATGATCGCGGACCTCGGCGGCGGGCTCATGCAGAAGCTGCCGTACCTCGGCGGGGTCTTCGCCTTCGTGGCCATCGCCTCCCTCGGCCTCCCCGGGTTGGCCGGGTTCTGGGGCGAGGTCATGGCCCTCCTGTCCTCGTATCAGCCGGCCGACGTCCTTTCGGACAATCTCGCCCTGTTCCGGGCGTTCATGGTGGCCGGCGGGGTCGGGACCATCCTCACGGCGGGCTACTTCTTGTGGATGCTCCAGCGGGTGAACATGGGCACGCTTCCGGATCGGTGGAAGGAGGCGGCCCTCCCCGACATCGCGCCAGTGGAGTGGGTCTCGTGGGCGCCGCTCCTGGTGGCCATCGTGGCCCTCGGCATCTTCCCCCGGCTGGTGTTCGGGGTCACGGACGGAGCCGTCTCCGGCCTGATGCGCCTGTTCGGCGGGTAGCGGAGGCGGAGGAGGCGCGATGACGATCGACTACCACGCCATCCTCCCGGAGCTGATCCTGTCCGGGACGCTCCTTTTGGTGTTGGTTGCCGACGCGTTCGCCCGTCCCAGGCGGGCGTGGATGGCGATGCCCCTGTCCTTCCTGGGAGTGGTGGCCGCGCTGATCGCCACCCTCACCCTGATCGGTTCGGACCGGACGACGTTTGCCGGGATGTTCGTCGTCGACAACTTCGCCCTGCTGCTAAAGACCTTCTTCCTGTCGGTGGCCCTGGTCGTGCTGCTGGTCTCCCTGCGCTACTTCCGGGAAGGCCGGTGGTACCAGGGCGAGTACTACTTCTTGCTGCTCACGTCGTTCCTCGGTTGTCTCCTGATGCCGTCCTCCCGGGATCTGCTGATGCTGTTCATCTCCCTCGAGCTGGTCTCGGCGCCCGGCTTCATGATCGTGGCGTTCCGGAAGACCGACCCTCGGTCCAACGAGGCCGGCATCAAGTTCTTCCTGATCGGCGTGCTGTCCGCGGCCGTGATGCTGTACGGGATGAGCCTGATCTACGGGGTGACCGGGGAGACGAACCTCTCGGCCATCGGGGAGGCGCTGGCCGGGGGCCTTCCCGAGGGGCAGGAGGCCGTGGTCCTGGCCTCCATCCTGTTCATCGTGGCCGGGTTCGCGTTCAAGGTCTCGGCGTTCCCGTTCCAGTTCTGGGCGCCGGACACCTACGAGGGGGCGCCCGTCCCGGTGGCAGCGTTCCTGGCCACGGCGTCCAAGGCCGCCGGGTTCGCCGGGTTGCTCCAGCTCATGTTCGTGGCCTTCCCCGCGCAGTGGGAGTTCTGGACCCCGATCTTCGCGGCCCTGTCGGTGTTCACCATGACCATCGGGAACCTGGTTGCCC
>DASWJF010000015.1:0-4111 GCA_036397275.1 Actinomycetota bacterium | reverse complement strand
TCGGCGATGCGGCGAGCCTCCGCTCCCGATCCCGCCACGAACCCCTCGACCAGGGGGATGCCCTGCTTGGCGAAGAGCTCCTTCCCCTGGTGCTCGTACAGGTCCATTACTGGTCCACCCTTCTTGCGTGTGGTTCCGAGGAACGGCCTCTGCGGGGGTGGATGCTCCAAGCATCTCGGTGACCGGCGGGGGAAGGGCCGGCGTCCATCGCCCCTCGAGGGCCAGACTGATACCGCCGCCCCTGCCGGGAGCCGGGAGCGCAAAGCGGCCATGGGAAGACGCGCCTCGAGCGCCGGTCAGTAATGAACCGCAGAGCGCTTCCGCTGCCGGGCAGGCCCCCCGACCCGAAGGAGGTCTGATGTTCGTCGGCATCGACTGGGCCAAGGAGTCCCACGACGTCTGCGTGGTCGATCCCGCCGGCAAGATCCGCGGCCGGGCCACCGTCGCGCACTCGCGGGAGGGCTTGGACGAGCTCGCGAGGCACCTTGCTCGGTGGGCCGAGCAGGGAGAGATCCTGGTCGGCATCGAACGTCCCGAGGGACGCCTCGTGGACCGCATCCTGGAGGCCGGCTGCCCGATCGTGGTGATCCCGACGTTCGCCATGAAGGACCTCCGGCGTCGCTACGCGGTGGGCGGGGCCAAGTCCGATCCGGGTGATGCCTACGTGATCGCCGACGCGGCACGCACCGACGGGCATCGTCTCCGGCGCCTGGAGCCCCTGTCGGAGCAGACCAAGGCCCTGCGGTCGGTGGTGCGGGCCCGGGACGACCTGGTGCACCAGCGCGTCGCAATCGGCAACCAGCTGCGGTCCTGCCTGGAGGCCTACTGGCCGGGGGCCGCGGTGATCTTCGCCGACGTGTGCTCGGAGATCGCCCTGGCGTTCGTGGAGCGCTACCCCACGCCGGAGTCCGCGGTGCGACTGGGTGAGGTGCGGCTCGCAAGCTTCCTGAAGAAGGCCGGCTACAGCGGCCGCAGGTCGGCGGCCGAGCTGCTCGAGCGGCTGCGGTCGGCGCCGGCGGGGGTCTTCGGCGTCGAGGCGGAGGCCAGGGCCGATTCCATGCGGGCCATGGTCCGGGTGATGCGATCGCTCAACCACTCGATCAAGGACCTGGACCGGGCCGTCGTCGCCCACCTCGGGGAGCACCCGGACGCCGAGGTCTTCACGTCGCTGCCACGCTCCGGTCGGATCAACGCCGCCCAGATGCTCGCCGAGTGGGGCGACTGTCGCGAAGCCTACCCCGAGCCCGACGCTGTTGCGATGCTCGGGGGCCTTTGCCCGGTGACCCACGCGTCGGGCAAGCACCGGGACGTCGCCTTCCGGTGGGCCTGCAACAAGCGGCTGCGGGAGGCGATCACGACCTTCGCCGACCACTCCCGTCACGCCTCGCCGTGGGCCGCCGAAATCTACCGGCGGGCGATCGCCAGAGGGTGCGATCACCCGCACGCGATCAGGATCTTGGCCAGGGCATGGGTGCGCGTCATCTGGCGCTGTTGGCAGGACCGCAGACCCTACGACCCAGCTCTTCACGGGGCCGCGGTCCTTCTCGAAGCTGCGTGAGGTTGACATGGGAAGTGTCGGTCACCCCCCTCGAGTGAGGATCAGAGATTACGCGCGGTCTTCGAGCCTGGTGCCGCCGCCCCACGAGACGCCCACGCTCCGATAGTAGGCGCCGATCATCTCCCTCGGGGCGATCCGGGTGAGCTCCTCGACCGGCGACTCGTGGAACGTCAGCTCGGCCTCCCCCTGCCACACTTCCGAGCCCTCCCAGTCGTAGCTCTTCATGGTGACCAGCTCGTCCATGGAGGGCTTCTCCCCCGCCTCGATCGACGGGAAGTACCGGGTGTGCAGCATGGGGAGCGCGTTGACGAAACCGCCGGTGTCGGAGGGCCCGGTGATCGTGAAGCCCGCATCGATGATCCGCCGGTCGTGTACGGACACGCTCGCGCCGAACAGGCCACCGGGCTTCAGTCGCGGCCCGGCCCTCCCGTACCGCACGGGGCGCGTGATCCAGATGGAGCCGAGCTTCTTCGGGTACCCCTGGTGCCACCCCCGGACCAGGGCGAAGTCCTTGTCTACCCAGATGTACACGCACCGCGAGTAGTGCTCCTGGCGGTACTTGCAGCGGACCACCACGAAGCACTCCTTGTACTGCGACCGCGCCGGGTCCAGGAGCTCCTCGAACGAGTCGGAGCAGGACTGCCAGTCGGCGAAGATGACGGCGACCGCGCCCGGGTCCTCCTCGGCCGGCTGGATGGGGTCGGGCAGCAGCTCGGCCACACGGCCGGGGTCCGTGCGGTACTCGATGGTGAGCAGGTCGCCCGCGTAGTGCCAGGGCGGCGGCGGGACGACCGAGGCCCGGCCCTCGGGCGAGCGCGGCGGCATGAACCCCTTCAGCTCCGCCATGCGCTGCATACTACCCGGGGTACCCGAGCGAACGGAGGCGAGATTGGAGACCCGCCGCATCCTCCTCGACGGCGAGCCCACCACCGTCATGCGGGAGGGCGACGAGCTGGTCGCCCCCGACGGACGTCGGGCGTCGGTCGAGGGCGCCGTCCACCTTCCCCCTTGCCGGCCAACCAAGATCATCTGCATCCACCTGAACTACGAGAGCCGGGTGAAGGAGTTCCTGGCCACGCTCCCCCCCGCCCCGACCTACTTCCACAAGCCGGTCTCGGCGCTGAACGCCCACCAGGGCGACGTGGTCCGCCCGCCACGATGCCGGTACCTGAACTACGAGGGAGAGATCGCCATCGTCATCGGGAAGGAGTGCCGGCACGTCGGCCCGGACGAGGCCGCCGGGTACATCGCCGGGTACACCATCGCGAACGACTACGGGCTCCACGACTTCCGCGACACGGACGCCGGCTCGATGCTGCGGGTGAAGGGGTCGGACACGCTGTGCCCGCTGGGGCCGGGCCTGGTGGACGACTGGGACTTCCGGAGCAAGTGGATCCGGACCATGGTGAACGGGGAAGTGAGGCAGGACGGGAACACCGACGAGATGATGTGGGACATGCACTACCTCGTCGCCGACATCGCCCGGACCATCACGCTCGTGCCGGGCGACGTGATCCTGTCGGGGACGCCGGCCAACTCGCGCCCGGTCCAGCCGGGCGATGTGGTGGAGGTCGAGGTGGAGGGCCTCGGCGTGCTCCGCAACCGGATCGTGGAGGGGCCGGTTCCGATCCGGGAAGGGGTCGGCGCGCAGCCGAGCGAGTCCGAGGAGGTCATCTCCACCGCGCTCGGCGGCGACTGGGAGCTCCGCGGCATCCGCCCCCCGCGCAAGAGCTAAGACGGCCTTCCGATCCGCAGCGCTGCGACGACGTTCACGTCTCGGACGCGACGTGGGCTATCCTCGGGCCGACCGGTTCAGCACCGAAGGAGCGCCGATGGAAACCAAGGGCAAGCGGCTCCGGCTCCTCTTCCCCGACATCCACGGCCTGGAGCGCGGCAAGTACCTCCTCGGCGACTGGACCGGGACCGCCGCGTTCTGCGTCGGCGTCTACCCGCTGACCCTGGACAGGGAGATCCTCCCCATCCCCGGCCTCCATTTCGACATCGGCCTTCCAGACATCGCGGTGCATCTCGACCGCGACTCCCTCCGTCCCGGGTGGGAGGAGGACACCGTCATCGGGATGGGCGACGCCGAGCTCCGCGGTGAGCCCTGCGCCGTCGACCCCCGGCGCGTGTTGCGCAGGGCCATCGAGCCGTGGGTGGAGCGCGGCCTCACCCCGCAGCTCGCCTACGAGCTCGAGTTCTACCTGATGGAGCCCGACGGGGCGGGCGGCTGGCGGTCCGTGTCCATGCCCTCGCACCGCGTGTACGGGACCGGGATGGCCATCGACCCAACGGGCGTGGTCGACGAGATGGTGAGGACCGCGACCGCCTGTGGGTTCGAGGTGGAGAGCTGGGGAAGCGAGTACGACACCGCCCAGTTCGAGGTGAACGTCCGCTACCGCGACGCCGTCTCGGCGACCGACGATGCCTTCCTGGTCCGGCTGCTCATCAAGGAGATCGCCGCCCGCCGCGGGAACCTCGCCACGTTCATGGGGCGTCCGTTCCCCGACCGGGGCGGGAGCGGCCTGCACGTGAACCTCAGCTTCCGAAGGG
>DASWJF010000014.1:0-6880 GCA_036397275.1 Actinomycetota bacterium | reverse complement strand
CGAGCGATCTCCTGTTCGTGCTGGTCATCGGGAGCGACGCCCGTCCCGGCCAGCCGATGGCGGCGACGCGGGCGGACTCGATCCACATCATCGGGGTGAACCCGAGGAGGGGGGTCGCCTCGATCCTGGGGATCCCCCGGGACTCCTACGCGTACATGCCCGGGGTTGGGATGGGGAAGATCAACGGCGCCCTCGTGTACGGCGGTCCGGCCCTGATGGTTCGAACCGTCGAGCGGCTCACCGGCATCCACATCGACGCCTACGTGCTGACCGGGTTCGAGGGCTTCGTGCGCATGGTCGAGGCGATCGGTCCGATCGGGATCGACATCCCGTACGCGATGGACGACCGTGGGTACTCCGGGGCCCACTTCCGAGCCGGGCCGACCAGGCTCTCCGCCCGCCAGGCTCTGGCCTTGGCCCGCAACCGCCACGACGCCCCGGGCGGCGACTTCGGCCGGTCGATGAACCAGGGGCGGCTGATCGTTGCTGCCCTCGAGGAGTTCCGCTCGGACCTCGAGAGGGACCCGCTCACCTTGCTCCGGTGGGCCGTGGCGGCCGCCCGGTACCTCCGCACCGACCTCAGCATCTCCGAGATGATGGACCTGCTCCTTGCGGTCCCCTCCTTCCGCCCCGGCCAGGTCCGGAACCAGGTGGTGTCGGGGAGTGGGGCGATGGTGGGGGGCCAGAGCGTCATCTACCTCGGTGCGAACGCGCGTGCCAAGTTCCGCGATCTCGCGGCTGACGCCATGTTGGGGCGGTGACCGGACCGGCTAGCCGTTCTCGGCCATCTCGGCGCGGACGCCGAGGAGCCGCACCGGGCGGTCCAGGTCGAACTTCGCCAGCGCCGCCAGCGCGCCGGCTTCGATCGCGCCCGGGTCCATGGTGGGCGCGGTGAGCGGGACGCCGTGGGTCGAGGTGAAGAACGGTGCGAACCGGACCTTCACGATGATGCGCACCGCCGGGCGGCCCTCTCCCTTCAGGTCGTCCAAGACGTCGCGGGCAAGCTTGGCGATCTCGCGACGGACCTCGTCTGGATCGGTGATGTCCTGCTGGTACGTGTGCTCGCGGCCCCGGGCCTTGGGGACGTAGGGTTCCGAGCTCACAGGCGAATCGTCCTCGCCGGTCGCCAGCCTCCGGAGCCAGGGACCGGTGCTGGGTCCGAACCGCGCCGCCAGCATCTCCTCGTCGGCGTTGGCAAGCTGTTCGACGGTACGCATGCCGAGAGCCTCGAGCTTCGGCGCGGTCTTCTTCCCGATGCCCCACAGCGCATCGACCGTCCGCCCCCCCATCACCTCGGACCAATTCTCGCGGGTCAGCCGGTACACGCCGGCTGGCTTGGCGAATCCCGACGCGATCTTGGCCCGGAGCTTGTTGTCGCCCACGCCGATCGAGCACCACAGCTTCGTGCGGTGAAGCACCGCCTGCTGGATCTCTCGGGCCAGCGCTTCCGGTTCGTCCGTCTGGACCTCCATGAAAGCCTCGTCCCACCCGGCCGTCTCCACCACGGCGGGAGAGGTCCGAAGGGTATCCATCACCTGGCGAGAGGCGGCGAGGTACGCCTCGGCGTCGACCGACAGGAACACGGCTTCGGGGCACCGCTTGAATGCCGTCCGAAGTGGCATCCCCGAGCGGACCCCGAACCTCCGGGCCTCGTAGTTCGCCGTCGAGACCACGCCGCGCTTGCTGGGGTCGCCATCGCCGCCTACCACCACCGGCTTCCCGCCGAGCTCCGGCCGCCGCAGCATCTCGACCGCGGCGATGAACTGGTCGAGGTCCATGTGCAAGACGTACGTCGTCACGCGTTGAGCATGACGCCGGAGCCCGCCGGCTCGCCAATCCGCCTCGATTTGACCCCTTCGTTAGCGATGGCTTACATTATCGAGGTCCGCGAAGGGATCAACGCGGCCGCCGCCCTCGGGCGCCGGCCGGATGAGGGGAGGGCACGATGGCCTTGCGATTCCGCATCAAGGCCGAGGGGGTGAACCCGGAGCAGGCGTTCGACTATGTCTCGGACGTTTCCCGGCACCCCGAATGGGCGAACGCGAACGCGAAGATGCGCATGGATGCGGTCTCCGGCGGAGCGCCCCATCTCGGCGCGAAGTACCGCTCACAGGCCGTGTTCATCCGAAAGCCGGTGTCGGCCGACCTGGAGATCACGAAGTTCGAGCGGCCGGCGACGTTCGCGTACTCGGTGGCCCACCACCAGCAGGGCAAGAAGGACGTGCACTACGAGAACACGTTCACGTTCACCCGCGCGGACGGCGGGACGCTGATCGAGAAGAACTTGTCGGGCGACGGCAACCCGATCGTCTTCTTCCTCGCGTACCCGGCGATCCGTGGCGACGCCATGAAGTCGCTCAGGAACCTCAAGGCGAAGCTGGAGGGCTCGAAGACCTGAGGCGGGCGGCAAGCTCCCGGGGGAGCGCCTCGCGCTTTCGCTCGGTCACGTGCACGACCTCGACGCCGGGGCGGCTCTTCAGCGCGTCGGTCAACGGGTGCCGGTGCAGGTGGACGGTGGCCACGAGGGCAACCTCGCGGTCGAACAGCCTCGCCATCGCGGCGCGGAACGCGGGCGAAGCGAGCTCCATCTTCCCCAGCTCGTCGATTACGACCACGTCGACGTCCGCCTCCAGCGCCGGGAGGGCGATGCGCTCGAACTCGGCCAGGTCCACGCCGTACTTCCCAACGGTCGGTGGCCCCGGGTAGTCGACGTGCGCCAGGACGCCGCGCCCGCCGGCGAGGCTCTCGACGGCGAAGCCCACCCGGCGGCCCCGTTCGCGGATCTCTCTGTGGTGAACCCGGCCAGGCGCAGGCCTGAGCCGCGGAGCAGGTCCACCAGCCTCCGCGCCACCGTGGTCTTGCCGACGCCGGGGCGTCCCTCGAGCAGGATCTTCACCGGGCGGCCACCCCCGGTTCACATCGTCACACTCCGGGGGGATAGGCTGCTGGTGGAGCTCGTGGGAGGAGGCGGTTCCGATGTCGCGCACGACGGAGTACCTGAAGAAGAAGGGGATCCCCTTCGAGGCCATCGCCCATGACACGGCGTTCACCACGATCGACGAGGCCAGAGCGATCGGCATCGACGCCCATCAGGTGGTGAAGACGCTCCTCCTCGACACGAAGTCGGGGCACCGCCTGGTCGTGATCCCGGGCGACCGGCGCCTGGATATGCGGCTCGTCGAAGAGACCGTGGGCGACCACCACGCGCACCTGGCGACGGAGCAGGAGATCGAGCGGGACTACCCGGGATTCGAGCTCGGCTGCCTGCCGCCCCTGGGCGGGCTGCTGGACGCTCCGGTGTTCGTCGACGGCGAGATCCTTCGCCAGGAGACGGTGGTGTTCGCCGCGGGGAGCCAGACCGAGGCGGTCAAGGCTCGGACCGAGGACGTGTTCGGCGGCGGGGACGTCACGGTGGCGCGTCTCACGCTGAACGGCGGCGAGGAGTACGTCTGAGCCTGGGTCCTACGCCGGCGCCTGCGCGTCCTCGCGCCCGGAGGCGAGCGGACGGATCCGCGCGACCACCACGGCCACGGCGATCGCGGCGAGCCCCGCCACGAGGAGCGCGAGCGGCAGCCCGATCGTTTCGCCGAGGTAGTGACCGATGGCCCACGTGAGGTAGACGAACAGCCCCGCGGTCCCCAACCCGAGGAGGACCGTCTGCCGGAGCGCGATACTCGCCACGATGAGACCGGCCGAGCCCAGCACACCGACGACGAGGGCGGCCGCGAGCGCCGGCTCGGCCAGGAACAGCGGTCCGATCAGCAGCCCCAGCGCTCCGATGGCGAAGGCGGTCCGCCGCGGCTCGAGCCGTTCCAACCATCCCAGCCCGAGCCAGGCCAGGCCCAGCACGACGAGGGCGATCCCGACACCGCCGGGCGACTCCCAGAACAGCCCGGCCGCCAGGACCACCAGGCCGGCCGCCAGCGCGGCCTGCTGGAAGGTCTGCCGCCTCGCGGCGTACAGGGCGCCAGCGTAGATCGACCCCCCGGCCCCGGCGGCGATGAAGCCTCCCCGGTCGCTCGCGCCGAAACCGTCGAGCGCGAGGACCGCCGCGAACCCGCCGACGAAGCCCGCGGACAGCGCCCACAGGACGGAGCCCAGGCGGTGCATGGCCGGCTCCGGGTTCGCCCTCAGCACGAAGCCACCGGCGAAGAAGGCCGCCGCGACCACCCCGAATACGGCGACCCGACCTCCGACCCGCAGATCGTCCCAGGCCTGGGAGAGGAACACGAAGAGCGCGGCCAAGGCGAGGGCCGCACCGAGATAGGCAAGGGCCTCCGTGACCAGAGGGATCGATCGGGGGGCGGCTCCGGGCCGCCGCGACGTCTCGAAGCGGAGGATGGCGTCGGCCTGTTCCCGGGTGATCAAGGAGGCCGTCACCCACCGGTCCAGCCTGCCGGGGAGCTCGGGCCCCTCCGGCGCGTTTCGCCGCTCGTCCATGGCGCCTCTCGTTGGCGGCTGCGTCCATCATCGCACCCGAGCGCGGACGCCGCGCGCACCCTGCGCGCTCGACGGTTTGGGTGGCGGCACGACCGGGCGGGCGGGATTCACCGTCCCGCCCCCACCTAGCCACCGGCGCTGCGAGCGCGGTAGCGTGGGGCGGAGGGGTTCCCCCTGCCAGGGTTGGAGGTCAGACATGTCCGATGTCGTTTACATCTCGAGGGTCCGGATCGAGCGGTTGCGGGGGGGCCACCGCCGCGCGGAGCTTCCCCTCGGCGTGACCGCGGACTTCGGTATCCACGACGAGATCGCCGAGCACTACGGCAAGGCGCCGGGGGAGTTCGAGCCGCACGCGGCCACCCTCGACTACGTCGTCGCGGCGGCCGGCGGCTGACTGACGGGAACCCTGGGGGGCGCGCGGGAGGCGCGCGGGGTGCCGGCAAGCGATGGAAGGCTCGTCGCCGACGTGACCGGTGAGGTCGAAAAGACCCGTGACGGCGTGATCGTCCTGCGGCGCGTGCACGTGAGGTACACGCTCCGGGCGGACGCGGACGTCCTGGCCGATGCCGACAAGCGCGCGGCCATCGACCGGGTGGTGGGGTTCCATGCGAAGAAGTGCCCGGTGGCCCGGTCCATCGGAGGCTCGGTCGACATCACGACCGAGCTGGAGCTCGTCCAAGGCTGATCCAGATGGCCACGGTGGGAGGAGCCTGATGACGGGCCGCTTGGATCAGCTCGCGCGGGCCACGCCGGCAACCCGGGATCGCTACGTGGACTTCCTGCGGGCGGCCTCCATCGTGGCGGTGGTGTTCGGCCACTGGTTCATCGCCATCATCCACCGGGAGAACGGGCTCATCTACCAGACCAGCGCGGTCGGGGTGACCTCCGGCCTGTGGCTTGGCACGTGGTTCCTCCAGGTGATGCCGGTGTTCTTCTTCGTCGGCGGATTCTCGAACTTGGTGGCCTACGACGCCTCCAAGCGACGAGGCGACTCGACGTGGTCCTTCGTCAGGAGCCGTGAGGTCCGGCTGCTGAAGCCGTCACTGGTGTTCCTGGCGGTTTGGGTGGTGATCCAGGTCGCCCTGCACCTCGACGACGTCGGCCGCCCCACCGGGCCGACCCTGTGGGGCGACACGGCGCTTCTCCGGGGGATGCGCCCGCCCGGCGCCACCATCCCGTTCGGACCGCTGTGGTTCCTCGCCGTGTACGTGGTGGTGGTGGCCATCGCGCCCATGATGGTCCGGCTGCACCGACGGTTCGGGCTGAGGGTTCCCGTGGCGATGGTGGTTGGGACGATCGCGGTCGACGTGATCGCGTTCGGGTTCGGGCATCCCGCGGTGCGGTGGTTCAACGTGGCCTTCGTCCTTCTGCTTCCTCATCAGTTGGGGTTCTTCTACGCCGACGGGCGTCTCCCGGCCCAGCCGAGGTGGGTGCTCTGGGGCATGGTCGTGGTCGGTCTGGGCGGTCTCCTGCTGCTCACGACCCCTGTGGTCTTCCAGCTGTTCGGCCGGGCCCGGTTCGACTGGTTCCCCACGATCGGCTACTACCCGAAGAGCCTCCTCGGCACCGACGTCGAGCCGATCTCCAACGCCTATCCGCCGACCGTGTGCTTCATGCTGGGGGCGATCTGGTCGATCGGCGCCGTCATGCTGCTTCGGCCCCATCTCGCCACGTGGCTGGAGCGGTCCGGCCCGTGGAAAGCCACGATCTTCGTGAACAGCGTGATCATGACCCTGTTCCTGTGGCACATGACCGCGTACCTCGTCGCCATCCTGCTGCTGTGGCCGCTGGGGTTCGGGCACGAGGCCGACAGCACCGCACGGTGGTGGGCGGAGCGATTCGTGTGGGAGCTGGTGCCGGCGGCCATCCTGGCCGGCATCATCGCCGGGCTCGGGCGGTTCGAGCGCCCCCGAGCGCGTGCGCGCGAGCTCGAGCCGAGGCCTGCGGCCTGACGAAAAGCCGGGCCGAGGCCCGCGGCCCTAGATCGTGCGCCTTTGAACGACCGCCCGGTACAGCAGGAGCACGATCACGGCTCCGACGATCGAGCCGATCAGCCCGGCCGGGTTGAGGTCCTGATCGCCGGACACCAGCAGGTCGCCGATGAAGCCGCCGACGACCGAACCCACCAGCCCGAGGAGCAGCGTTCCGACGAGGCCCATGGGATCCTGGCCGGGGACCAGCCACCGGGCCACGGCCCCGGCGATGAGCCCGATGATCAACCACGCGATGATGGCCACGTCCCCCTCCTTCTTCCGGGTTCCGCCACGACGCGCCGACCGACGTGTCACCATACACGGCCCCGGGTAAGGACGGACGATGCGGCTGAAGCGGTTGCGGAGGCGGCGAGGCGGCGTCATCGACCGAAGGGGCGAGCCCGGCCCCGGCGGTCTCGGCGGCTTCCCGTCGGGCGCAGGCGGCTTCCCCATCCCGACGGGAGCGG
>DASWJF010000013.1:0-8148 GCA_036397275.1 Actinomycetota bacterium | reverse complement strand
AGGACCGGGCGCGGGTCCCGCTCCGTCATCCGGTCAGTGCCCCATCCCCACGCGCTGGGCCCGCTGGTACCCCTTGCCCTCGGTCTTGATGGAGGGAGCCACCACCAGCTCGGCCTTCTGGAACTCCTTGACGGTGGCGTAGCCCGTGGTGGCCATCGAGGTGGCCAGGGCGCCGAACAGGTTCAGCGTGCCGTCGTTCTCGTGGGCCGGACCGACAAGGATCTCCTTGAGCGACGCCACCTGCTCGGTCTTGACCCGCGCTCCCCGCGGGAGCGTGGGATGGAAGGTGGCCATCCCCCAGTGGAAGCCACGGCCGGGGGCCTCGTACGCGCGCGTGAGGGGCGAGCCGATCATCACGGCGTCGGCACCGCAGGCGATGGCCTTGGCGATGTCCCCGCCGGTTCGCATGCCGCCGTCCGCGATCACCTGGCAGTACCGGCCGGTCTCGCGGAGGTGCTCGGCCCGAGCGGCTTGCGCGTCGGCGATGGCCGTGGCCTGGGGCACGCCCACGCCGATGACCCCTCGAGTGGTGCAGGCGTTGCCGGGCCCCACCCCGACCAGCACGCCGGCGGCGCCGGTCCGCATGAGGTGGAGCGCGGTCTGGTACGAGGCGCACCCACCGACGACGACCGGGAGGTCGAACCGGGCGATGAACTCCTTCAGGTTGAGCGGCTCGGTCCGGGTGGAGACGTGCTCAGCCGAGACCACCGTGCCCTGGACCACCAGGACGTCGAGCTCGGCCTCGAGGACGAGATGGGCGTACCGACGGACCCGTTGTGGGGTCAGCGAGGCGGCCGCGACCACGCCCCCCTGCTTGATCTCACTGATCCGCCGGACGACCAGCTCCTCCTTCACGGGCTCCCTGTAGATCTCCTGCAACCGCCGGGTGGCCTTCTCGTCCGGGAGCCCGGCGATCTCGTCGAGGACCGGATCGGGATCCTCGTACCGGGTCTGGAGGCCCTCCAGGTTCAGTACCGCCAGTCCCCCGAGCTTGCCGATCTCGACCGCGGTGGCCGGCGACACGGCGGCGTCCATGGCCGCCGCCAACATGGGAAGGCCGAACGTGAACGCGTCGATCTCCCAGGAGATATCCACGTCGTCTGGATCCCGGGTCCGCCGGGATGGAACGATCGATACCTCGTCGAACCCGTAGGCCCGCCTGCCCGTCTTCCCCATGCCGATCTCGATCTCCATGCGTCTCTCCCAGTCATCGGAACGGTACCAGCGGCGGGGGTGGGTAGCGACCATGCGCCGGCATCGAAAGCCCGTCTGGGGGATGTCCGTTCGGGTGATTGAACTGCCTCACTCCGGGTTCCAGAATCGCGTCGCGGCTCCCGATGCATCAGGGGGGGATTCCCATGCAACCACCCCAGCTCAAGTTAGGCCTGTTCGGCTACACGCCCAAGAGCGTCCGTCTGATCCTGGCGGATCGCGACAAGATGTTCGTCCGGGCCTCAGAGCAGGCCAGGGCGGCCGAGGCGCTGGTGCTCGAGCTTCGTTCCGAGGCCGAGGCGCTGACGACGCAGCTCGAAGGGCAGGTCGAGAGGCTCCGCGCCCTGGAGGCCGAGGCCGCCGACCTCCGGACCGATCGCGATGCCACCCGGGTGGAACTCCAGCGAGCCGCGGCAGAGGCGGCGCGTCTGGACCTCGCGCTGGAGGCCCCAGCACGAGCTGCCCGGACAGGAGGAGCGGGTTCGGGCGGCCGAGCAGCTAAGCGCACAGCGAAACGATGACCTCGAGCTCCTCCGGCGGGAGCTGGGGTCGGCCCGCCGGGACTTCCTGATCCAAAACCAGCGGGCCAGGAGCGCCGAGACGAGGGTCGATGAGCTGGGGGCCGAGCTCCGCTCGGTACGAGTTGAGCTCGAGGCCGAGCTCCGGTCGGTACGAGTTGAGCTCGAGGCCGAGATCGCTGCCGCCAGGGCCGAGCTCGAGGCCGCCCGGGCGGACGCTGAGGAGCCGCCGCGCGTCCCCTGCCGGACGGCGGCGGAGCTGTCGGCGGCTCTGGAGGCCGGGGAGCGGGCCATGGTTCAGATCATGGACGGCGCCCGCGGCCGGGCGGCGGAAGAGCTCCGGGAGGCCGAACGGGCCTGCCGGGAGATCCTGGCCGAGATCGAGCGGCTGACGGCCTGGCGCGACCGCCTGGCCCCCTTGGTCGGGGCGGTCCGGTCGTCGATCGAGGACGCGAGGGGCCGAGCGGCCGGGATCGGCGACCGGGTCGATGAGGCCGTCGACCCCCTGTCCTAGGCCATCTCGGCGCTCAGCGACCGGCTTGCGGCGTTCGCGGAGCTGGCCGCACTCCCCGCCGACGGGGCCGACGGGCCTGCAACCCGTCGTCCGCTCCATGTGATCGAGGTGATCTAGCTCGACGAACAGCTCGACGAACGGCAGAGGGCCCCGGACCACGTCGATCCCGCCCGGCGGAGCCGGAGCCAGCCAGACCCCACTCGCGGTCGCACCCCCGTCCGTAAAGGACGTCCCCTCCCCATCCGACACATAAGGGTCGGACGGTGGCCGAACGGAGGGGACATGACGTCGGAGCGGTGCCCAGAGTGCCTGCTCACGCCGCAAGCCGAACAGGTACTCCAGCGACTGGAGGCAAAGCTCGAGCGGACGAGGCCGGGCGATGCGGGCTGGGAGAAGAAGCTCTGCTCCACGTGCGGCCGCCTGACGGCGATCTCCGATCAGCAGGAGGGGTGGACTATCGGCGACAGGGCCGACGAAAGACGGGCTGACCCGAATCGCACTGCGCTTCACCCCGATCCGGGACGCCCCGGGGTGTCCGGCGACGTCCCCGGCTGGGTCACGGTTCGGGAAGCGGCGTTCCTATCGCGGATCCCCGAGGACGAGGTGCTCCAGTGGGTGGCCGGCGGGATCGTGGAGCACCGGGCGCTCCTGCGAGACCGGAACGACGTCGCATCGGTGCTCGTTCGAACCCGCGACCTCGACGTGGCCATCTCGAACCACCGCGGCTAGGCGCGCCGACCGCCTAAGCGTCCCGATGTAGCTCCCTGAGGCTCACCTCGGGTTGTCAGTGAGGATGTGCCTCCCCGGCCTCTCCGTCCAGCTATCCCACGGTGAGGACAGCTGGCGAGAGGAGATGAGGGGAGCGAACGGCTACCTCGTGGCGATCACCTCCAGTCGGATGGCGAGCAGGTTGCGGGCACCCCGCTTGGACCATCGCATCCCTCGGCGCTTGAACCGGCGGTTCACGGTGAGCTCGATGTGCTTCTCGGCGGGCGCGGAGCCGTGCAGCCATCGTCCCGGTCCCATGTGCCCGAATGTTTGCAGGTGATCGCCGTTGTTGGTGAGGTAGATGGCGAGCTCTCTTGCCTTCTCCGGATCCCCACGCCAACGCCCCGCGACCAGCTGGGCGGCGAGCTTGTGGGGCAAGGCGAAGGCCCGATTGAGCATCCGGCGGAAGCGGTGCTCCTCCCGGTCGCAGAACTCCCGGATCTTGGCCGCCAGGTGCCAGTGGTCGCACTGGTAGCGGGCGGTCGGCAACCAGTCATCCGCCAGGTGCTTGATCCAGGTCTCCCCGTCGGCAAGCAGCATGCACGATCCGATCCGGTGGGCTCCGTAGGTCCGCTCGAGCTCGTAGGCCAGCGCTTGGCCGAAGGGGTCGGGCTCTGAGATGTCGGCGAAGACGTGGCGGTCCACCAGGCGGCGCTTGGCCTTGGTGAGCTGCTTCGATCCGGTGAACGAGACGGCGAGCTTGACCGAGGCCCCCTCTCCCTGGATGAGGCGGATCCCCGTGGCGTCCACGGCCACGGTGAGCCTGCCCGGTACCGGCCGATCGGACCGGGGCGGTGCCTCCCCGTCGGAGAACATGGCGTTCACTCGGTCGGCTCGTTCGGTGAGCTTGGCGTCGCCCTCGGCCTGGACCCACCGCCAGATGGCCCGGTGGTCGACGCTGGCTCCGACCTGCGAGCCAAGCAGCCTCGTCGCCTCCCGGTACGGGTGCTCCGCGGCGAGCTCGCAGCCCCGCGTCCTGACCCACGGCGAGGCCTCGTGGTGCGGGGCAAGGCCCAGGCGCTCGTCCAGGGGGAAGTAGCGGGTGCCGTCGGGGCGGCGGGAGCGGCCTCGGGTGATCGTGAGGTAGCCGCACCTGGTGAGGATCGTTCGCCGCCGGCCCCCTCGAGCCCTCCTCGCGCGAGGGCCTCGGGCGGCTTCCAGGCGCTGGCAGGCCTGCGCCATGGCATCCCTCGCCGCCTTCCTTGAGGCGCCGAGACAGGCCTTCTCGATCTCCTCGAAGCTATTTGAGGGGACGACGACCGTGACGCAGACTGTGATACGCACTGGGCTTGCGTCCTTTGTGACCTTGACCAGCCACTTGGTGAGATGAGCCTAGTGCTCTCCTTCCTCAGCTCCGTGGAGACCTCCGTCGAGACGCAACCTCCTGGCGAGGGCCGATTGCGTTCTCGATGACCGAGCTGCACACTGACGTCCATGCAAATGCCGTTCGGCTGACGCTGAGTGCGGGATCGGTGCCGGGCCGACCGTCATCCCGGCGCTCCTCGTGGACCGCCTCGCAGCAGGGGCCCTCCGGGGCCCCACGCCCTCGAAAGGCTGCTGACCCCGAGCGGAACCAGCCGGCTACCGGCCTTCAGCGACGTGGCCGGCCTGGGTGACCCGAAGGTCGGTGAGGCCGGAGTGCGCCTTCAGGCCCTCGACGAGCTTCGTTGCGTGTTGGATGTAGCCCAGCTCCTGCAACGTGTCGAGGACGTGCTGCAACGACTCCTCGGGTGTCTGGACCATCGTGTCGACGACGAGCTCGGGGTTCTCCGGCGGCTCGTACGGGTCGTCGACGCCGGTGAAGTTCGTGAGCTCGCCGGCCAGGGCCTTCCGGTACAGGCCCTTGGGGTCGCGGTGCGCGGCGATCTCTTCCACCGTGGCGTGGACGTAGACCTCGACGAAGGCGCCGATCATCTCGCGGACCGTGTTCCGAGTGGCGCGATAGGGGGAGATGGGGCAGCAGATCGTCGCGATGCCGTTCCGGGTGAGGAGCTGGGCCACGAAGCCGATCCGCAGGATGTTGGTGTCGCGGTCCTCCTTGGAAAACCCCAGCCCCTTCGACAGGATCTGCCGGACGACGTCGCCGTCCAGGATCTCGACCTTCATGTTCCGGGCCCGGAGCTCGTGATAGAGCATCTCCGCGATCGTCGACTTGCCCGCCCCCGACAGGCCCGTGAACCAGACCGCGAACCCCTTCTGCTCCTGGGGCTGCGTCACAGGTCCTGCTCCAGGGGCCGGCCTCACAGGAAGCTCCTTCCGACCGCGCCCTCCGGTGCTTCGATGCCGTACAGCGATAGGACCGTCGGGCCCACGTCCACCAGGTTCAGCCCGTCCACCTTCCCCACCGGCTGGCCCGGGAGGTTCGACAGCGCGAAGACGCCGGACCGGTCGTGGTTGGCCCCGTCGGGGCCGGTGTCGTTCTCGTAGGTGTAGATGCTGGGGTTGCCGATCGAGCCCACCGACCGCCACTCCAGGTCTCCGAAGTACACGATGAGGTCGGGCGGAACACCGCGAACGTCCGGATAGACGTCCTCCGGCCGGAAGACGTTCGTGCCGAGGGGCTCGCCGTCCGGACCGGACATGGCCTCCAGCCCGGCGATCATCTCGTCGCGGATCTCCTCGTAGCGCTCCGGCTCGACGATGCCGTTCGGCTCCCGGCCCTTCACGTTCAGGAACAGCCGGCCGTAGTAGCCGCCATCGCCCCACGCGACGGTGCGGGACCAGTCGATGGACGCCTCGGCGACGCGCATGATGCCCGACGGTGGCTCGGAGAGGGTGAGGTAGCCCTCCCTCATCAGCCAATCGTTGAAGCAGACGCCACCCATCATGGGACGGGCCCCGTGGTCGGACATCACGATGGTGACGGCGTCCTCGGGCAGCACCTCGAGGAGCGAGCCTACCTCCCGGTCCAGGAACCGGTAGTAGTCCTGGAACGCCGTCTCGAACCGGTTCCCCGGCTCATACAGAGGGTGGCGGGGATCGAAATACTGCCAGAACACGTGATGGAGCCGGTCCGGCCCCATCTCGACCAGCATGAAGTAGTCCCACGGCTTGGTCTTCACCAGCCGGCGTGCTACCCGGAACCGTCGCTCGGTCATCTTGAACACCTGGTCCAGCACGTGCTCCATGCTCTGCTCCCGGAAGTTCGGGATGTCGAAGATGTAATGGCCCGGCCCGCCGAGCTCCTCCTCGATCTCGCTCTGGAGCTCCGCGGGGTACGTGTAGCCCCTGTTCGAGGGCGGCGTGAGGAAGCATCCCACTCGCCAGCCGTCGACCGCCTTCGGCGGGTACGACGGCGGCACGCCGATCAGCAGCGAACGCAAGCCCTCCCGGCCCAGGAGGTCCCACACCGCAGGCTCCTTGACGGCGTCGGACGTGGCGATGGACAGGGCGTCGTAGGTGTGGTCCTTGCGGTTGCGGAAGCCGTAGATCCCGAGCTGGCCGGGCGTCTTTCCGGTCATGGCGCACGCCCATGCCGGCACGGTGATGGGGGGCGTGATGCTGGCGAGCTCCCCGTACATCCCCCCCTCCATCAGCTTGCGGATGTTGGGGATCTCGTCGATGAGGTCGCGGAACAGGAGCTGGGGGGTGCCGCAATCCAGCCCGATGACCGCGACCCTTGGTCCTGTCGTCATGCGTCGGCTACCTCGCAAGGCGGAGTCACGAAAAGGAGCCCGGCGCGGTTCGCCGCAGCTCCGGGCCAATCCTACCAACGGGGCCGGGAGGCCGACCAAGCTGCGAGAATGGCCCGCCGTGAAGCTCCTGCGACGGGTCCTGTATTGGCAGGCAGCCCTGTGGGCGGCGACCGCCGTCGCACTCGTCGCGGTGCCGGGCTGGCTGGTGGAGCGGGTCCTCGATCAGCCCCCGCTCGGTGAGGACGCCTGGCTGCGGATCACGGGAGTAACGGCCTTCGCGCTCGCGCTGCTGATGGTGCTCGTGGCCAACCGCCTGGAGGACGTGTGGTGGTGGGCCTGGGCCTTCGTGGTTCTTGAGGCCGGAACCGCCGCGATCTTCGTGCTGAACGCGCTCGCCGGGCTCGGCGAAAGAGCAGCAGCGTGGCCGTGGTGGCTCCTCGGGGCGGTCAACCTCCTCGTCGGGGCCCTGGAGCTCACCGGCCTGGCCAGGGCCGGGACCGAGCGTCAGATCGACTAGGCCTCGGCGGCCCGGGCGCGGAACCACTCGATCGTTTGCCGGAGGCCCTCGTCCATGCCCACAGAGGGGTCATAGCCGAGCAGGGAGCGGGCGAGGGAGATGTCGGCCTCGCTCAGGCGGATGTCTCCCTCCCGTGGCGGCTCGTGGATCGGCTCAGGCGCCGTGCCGGTCAGGCGGGCGACGATCGCCAGGAGCTGGTTCACGGACGTTGGCTTCTGCCCGCCCCCGATGTTCAGCACGCGCCCCCGAGCGGCTGAGGGGACGCGTGCCGCGAACAGATTGGCCTCGACGACGTCGTCGATGTAGGTGAAGTCGCGGGCCTGCTCACCGTCCCCGTAGATGACGGGGGTCGTCCCGGTGAGGCAGGCCATCGTGAACCGGGGGATCACGGCGGCGTACTCGCTCTGCGGGTCCTGGCCGGGACCGTAGACGTTGAAGTATCGGAGGGACACCGTCGGGACCCCGAAGCTCTCCCACCACGCCCGGCAGTACCCCTCGCCCGCCAGTTTGGTGGCCGCGTACGGCGACCGCGGACGTGGCTCCATGTCCTCGGTGAGGGGGTACCGTTCCTGGTCCCCGTAGATCGATGAGGAGGAAGCGAAGACCACGGTGGCCGACTCGTCACGCGCCGCGAGGAGGACGTGCAGGGTCCCGCGGACATTCACGTCCGTGAAGAGTTCGGACTGTTCCACCGACCGCTGGACCGACTTTTTGGCCGCGTGATGCAGGATCGCTTCGCACTCGGCCGCGGCCTTCCGGACAGCGACGACGTCGCACAGGTCCGACTCGACAAACCGAACCTCGGGCACATCGGCCAGGTTCTCCAGCGATCCCTCGGAAAGATCGTCGAGGCCCACGACCTCGTGGCCGTCGGCCACCAGCCTTCGACAGAGGTGCGATCCGATGAAGCCCGCTGCGCCGGTCACCAAGAAACGCATGGGCGAAGCCTATCTATGACCACAGGTCGCGACATGGGAGGCGCCC
>DASWJF010000012.1:0-3064 GCA_036397275.1 Actinomycetota bacterium | reverse complement strand
TACCGCGCGCCCAGGCGGAGCACCTCGAAGGCCAGCCCGGCGATGATGGGGATGGCCACGATGCGGGACCCGATCCGCCACCACAGCCCGGGGTTCCCGAACAGCGCGAACACCAGGATCGCCACCACCATCACGATCAGGAGGAAGTTCGTCCCGCACCGCACGTGGAGGGTGGAGTACCGGTCGACCCGCTCCGGGACCAGGGGCTCGTCTCGTTCGTAGGCGGCGATGGTCTTGTGTTCGGCACCGTGGTACTCGAAGACCCGCCGGATCTCTTTGGCCCGGCCGATCAAGACGAGGTACCCCAGGAACAGCAGGACCCGGAACACGCCCTCCATCGCGTTCACCAGCACGCTCGATCCCACGTTCCGGCCCACCCACCGGAACACGACGGCCGGTCCCACGATGAAGATGCCGATGAACAGGACCACGGCGACGCCCATCGAGAGCGCCATCTGGCGCGATGACAGTTGCACGTCCTCCGGCGAGGACCGATTCGCGGAGATGGACAGGGCGCGAACGCCGATGGAGATGGCCTGGCCGAGCGCGATGATCCCCCGGAAGAAGGGCTTGCGGAGGACGGGGTGCCGCTTGGCGACCGAGTGGATCTGGTGGGATTCCACGTGGATCGACCGGTCGGGCGTGCGGACGGCTACCGCCCACACGTCGCGGCCGCGCATCATGACGCCCTCCATGACGGCCTGGCCGCCGTAAGAATGGCGCTCGGCCTGAGGCCGGTCGTCGCCCATCGGCGAGGCGGCGATCAGCCCTGGGGCGCGGACCGCTGCCCGTACCGGCGCTGGAAGCGCTCCACACGACCGCCGGTGTCGACGAGCTTCTGCTTGCCCGTGTAGAAGGGATGGCAGTTCGAGCAGATCTCGACCCGCATCTCCGGCTTGGTGGAGCGCGTGGTGAACGTGTTCCCGCAGGAGCAGTGCACGGTCGCCATCACGTACTCGGGGTGGATGCCCTGCTTCATGTCTTTTTCGTCTCTCCTGTTCGGTCTTCCCGGCCAGCTTACGACGCCGGCGCCTTGGCGATCTCCTTCAGGAACTGCTCGTTGGACTTGGTGGCCCGGATCTTGTCCACCAGGAGCTCCAGGGCCGCCCCGGCCTCGAGCGCGTGCAGGACGCGGCGGAGCCGCCACACCAGGGCCAGCTCCTCCTGGGGCATGAGCAGCTCCTCCTTGCGGGTGCCCGAAGCCTCGACGTTGATGGCCGGGAAGATGCGCTTCTCGGCCAGCGCCCGGTCCAGGCGGAGCTCCATGTTCCCCGTGCCCTTGAACTCCTCGAAGATGACCTCGTCCATCCGCGACCCGGTCTCGACGAGCGCACTCGCGATGATGGTGAGGCTCCCGCCCTCCTCGATGTTCCGCGCCGCGCCGAAGAACCGCTTCGGCGGGTACAGCGCCGTGGAGTCCACGCCGCCCGACAGGATCTTGCCGGATGCCGGCGCGGCCAGGTTGTAGGCCCGGGCCAGGCGGGTGATCGAGTCCAGCAGGATGGCCACGTCGTTGCCCATCTCGGCCAGGCGCTTGGCTCGTTCCAGGACCAGCTCCGTGACCTGGATGTGCTGGTCGGCTGGCTTGTCGAACGTGGAGTACACGACCTCGGCGGCCTCCACCGTCCGCTGCCAGTCGGTGACCTCCTCGGGCCGCTCGTCCACCAGCAGCACGATCACGTGGGTATCGGGGCTGGAGGAGATGATGCCGTTCGCGATGCTCTTGAGGACGGTGGTCTTGCCGGCCTTGGGCGGCGAGACCACCATCCCGCGCTGGCCCTTGCCGATCGGCGCGACCATGTCCATGATCCGCTCGGTTACCGCGTTCGGGGCGGTCTCCAGGCGGAACCGCTCGTGCGGGAACAGCGGCGTCAGCTTCTCGAAGCTGGGCCGCTGCTTGGCCGTCTCGGGGTCCACCCCGTTCACGCTCTCGATCTGGAGCAGCGCGAAGTACTTCTCGCTGTCCTTGGGCTGACGGGCCTTGCCGGTCACGACGTCGCCCTTGCGGAGCATGAACCGCCGGACCTGTGAGAGCGACACGTAGATGTCCTCCGGCCCCGGCAGGTAGCCGGAGGTCCGCAGGAACCCGTACCCCTCGGGCAGGATGTCGAGGAGGCCGGTGGCCGTGGGGGCGGTGGCGATCTCCTCCTCCCGGGCCTCCACGTCGCGCTGGCGCCGCTCCTCCCGGAACCGGCGGCGCTCCTCGCGGGACAGCCGGCGGCGCGCGCCCTCGGGCGGCCTGCCCTCGGGGCGCTCTCCGGGCCCTCGCTCTCCGGGCCCTCGCTCTCGCTCTCCGGGCCCTCGCTCTCCGGGCCCCCGCTCGTCACGCTCCTCGCGCTCTTCGCGCTCGGTCTGTGGCGGCGCGGTGGTGACCTCCCCGTTGTCGGAGGCCTCCGTCCGCTCCACCGGGGTCTCGACGGTTCCCTGCCGCTCCGCCTGCGACTCGACGGTTCCCGGCGCGGTGGACGGGCCGGTCGTTCCGGCACCGTCCCCGTCCGTGGCCGCGGCGAGGATGCGGTCGATCAGGTCTGCCTTCTTCAGTCGTTGATGGCCCTCGATGCCGAGCCCGGCCGCGATGGTGTGCAGCTCGGACGCGACCTTTCCCTCGAGGACGCTCTTATCCATTGTCTCGGATGCCAACTAGGCTCCTCCCTTCAGTTCCCGCTGGAGGGCCTCCCAGTCCTGGTTGAACTTCTGGAGGCCCATGTCGGTCAGCGGATGCTTCACCAACTTCACGAACACGTCGTACGGCATCGTGGCGATGTCGGCGCCGGCCAGGGCCGCCTCCACCACGTGCATGGGGTGGCGGAGCGAGGCGGCCAGCACCTCGGTCTCGTACCCCTGGATGTCGTAGATCTCGCAGATCTGCCGGAGCGCGAACATGCCGTCGGAGGCCACGTCGTCGATCCGCCCCAGGAACGGGGAGACGATGTACGCCCCGATCTCCGCGGCCAAGATGGCCTGCGCCGGGGAGAACACCAAGGTCACGTTGACCCGGATCCCGTCCTTCACCAGCCGCTTGCCCGCCTCCAAGCCGTCGGGGGTCATGGGGACCTTCACCACG
>DASWJF010000011.1:0-5875 GCA_036397275.1 Actinomycetota bacterium | reverse complement strand
GCGTGCGCCATCCACCGGGGCCTGGTGGAGGGCATGCTGGGCGGCCTGAAGCCGCCGCTCCGCCTGGCCGAGTTCTCGCCCCTCGTGGAGCGCTCCGTGTGCCGTTTGGTGGCAAAGGGCTCGAACGCCTGATCTCACCCTTCAGGGATGGGCCCCCGGGCGCCGATAGGGATGAGGCGCCCACCGTTCGCGTGGCGCGTCCACGTCGCCCATGCCGCGGGAGGGTGTCGGATTGTCCGTCGCAGAGAACACCCAGAATGGCCCGGTGCAGGCGGGGGATCTCATCGACGAGTTCAACGGCTGGCTGGCCGAGCTCACCGCCAGGGAGGGCTCGGACCTGCATGTCAAGGTCGGCGTGCCCCCCAAGATCCGTGAGGCCACGGGAGCGCTGGTCCCCCTGGAGCGCGGCGCGCTGACCCAGGACTACACGGCGGCGATCGCCCGCCGCATCATCCCGCCGGACCGCCGGGAGCGGTTCGAGGCGGCCGGGGAGGTGGACTTCGCCTATTCGGCCGCGGGGGTGGGGCGGTTCCGGGCGAACGTGTTCCGCCAGCGAGGCACGACGAGCCTGGTGCTCCGGAAGCTCCGGTACGGCGGTCCCGGCTTCGACGAGCTCCGCCTCCCCGAGGTCGTACGGAAGCTCTCGGAGGAGCCTCGGGGCCTGGTGCTGGTCACGGGTCCCACGGGGTCCGGCAAGACCACCACCCTGGCCGCAATGATCGAGCACATCAACCGGTCCAAGCAGATCCACATCGTGACCGTCGAGGATCCCATCGAGGTCGTGTTCAGGGACGAGGAGGCGTCGATCAACCAGCGCGAGGTCGGCAACGACACCGAGAGCTTCCTGTCCGCCCTGCGCGCCGCCCTCCGCCAGGACCCCGACATCATCCTGATCGGCGAGATGCGGGATACCGAGACCGTCCGCGCCGCGCTGCAAGCCGCCGAGACGGGACACCTCGTGCTTTCGACGCTTCACACGGTGAACGTCACGGAGACGGTCAACCGCGTGGTGGACTTCTTCCCTCCGTTCCAGCAGCATCAGATCCGGCTGACGCTCGCCGGGGCGCTCCGAGGGATCATCTGCCAGCGCCTCGTCCCCACGGTCGACGGTGGGCGCACCCCCGGCGTCGAGGTGCTGGTGAACACGGGACGCGTCGCCGAGCGGATCGTCGACCCGGACAAGACGGCCGAGATCCACGACATCATCGCCGACGGCGGCTTCTACGGCATGGCCACCTTCGAGCAGTCCCTGCTCGAGCTGGTGAGGTCGGGGAGGGTGAGCGTGGGGGCGGCCCTCGAGGCGTCATCGGCCCGCCACGACTTCGAGCTCATGCTCCAGCAGGCCGAGATCGCCATCCCGTCGATCGCCTGAGGTCCGTCAGCTCCGGGGCTACCCGGGGATGGTCTTCTCCCGGCGCCGGGTCACGACCCACAGCCCGAGGGACAGGGCGAACCCCAGGGCCGCTCCGCCGACCCACGCTCCGGTGGACCCGAGGCCGCCCGTTCCCGAAGCGGCGTCACCGCCTCGAGGGGGCTGCGCCTGGGACCCGGCCGAGAAGGACTCGACCGTCACCGTCCGGCCCGAGCCCGCGCCCATCCCGTCGCCCACGACGAGGGCGCCGGTCATGCCGGGGTGGTAGGAGCAGGCGAACGGGTACACCCCCGGGTCCTGGAACGTCGCGGTGAACGAGTCACCCTCCCTCATGTCGTCGAGGTGCCCCCACCCGTTCGCGGCCACGTTATGCACGAAGGGATCCTTGTTCAGGAACGTGATCGTGGCGCCCGGGTCCACGTACAGGATGGAGGGGGTGAAGCACGCGTCGGTGGCCGTGATGGTGTCACCCGTTCCCTGGGTGAGCCCCTCGTGGCAGCCGCCCCCGGCCGCGGCCGGAGCGGCCGGAACAGCCAACACCAGCACCAGCACGAACGCACCCGAGGCAAGAGCTCGACGAGCCATGGTTCCCTCTCTCTTCCGGCGGATGCCTCTCCTACACCGGACGGGCCAGGCCGGTTCCCCTCAGCGGACCGTCTCGGCGAGCGCGATGGCGTCCGCCTCGCTCAGGGCGGTCTCGAGGCGGAAGGTGGTGCCCCCCTCCTGCCACAAGAGCACGTTGCCCTGGACCAGGAAGCGCCGCTCGCCCTGCGAGGTCCGGAGCACGAGGTCGTGGGGGCCGGAGATCCAGAACCCGTCGTTCCCGCTCACCCGTACCGTCCGGAAGAGCGTGCTCCCCAGGAGCTCCTTGAACGCGACGGGCTCCTCCTCCGCGGGAAGCTCCATGAGCATGGTTCCCCATGGGTTGCCCTCGATCCGGGGGTTGGCCGCATCGGGCTCCCACGTGAGCACCACGACCGGGGCCCCGTACGGGACCTCGGCAAGGTGCACCTCGGTGGGAGGGCCGAGCCCCGGGGGGAGCCGCACCGGGAAGGATACGGCTCGTTGGGCTTCCGCCAGGGTGACCCGTTCGCCGAGCGCCGGCCCGGTCGGGGCGGTGGACGGCCTCGGCGTCGCCGGGGTGGGAACCACGCGGATCTCGACCGCGCCGATCACCAGGCGCGCCGCCAGCGCGGTTCCGGCAAGCAGCAGGACCAGCGCCGCCGCGAGCAGGAGCACGCGGCGGCGCGGCCACAGGGCCAGCCCGGGGAAGGGGGGCCTCCGCCGGAGCCGGAGCTCCGTCCTGAGCGAGGCGATCACCGCGGGCGCGATGGACGGCGTCGGCGGGTAATCCAGGCTCGCGCCGAGCGCGACGAGCGCCCGCTCGATGTCCGCGTTCGTGGGCCGGTCAGCCATCGGCCGCCTCCATCGGCTCGCGCGGCGAGAGATCCGCGGGGAGTCCTTCCCGTAGACGGTCCAGGGCTCGGGACAGCCGGGACTTCACGGTGCCGGGGCGGATCCCCAGGGCCTCCGCCGTCTCGGCTTCGGAGAGCTCGAGGAAGTAGCGGTACGCGATGATCGTTCGATCGCCCTCTCGCAGGCTCTCCACCGCGGACAGGAGCGCCTCCTTCGTCTCCGAGTCAAGGGCCGCCGCCTCGGGAGACCGGCCCCCATCCTCCCGGCCGCGGTGCTCCGCGACGCGGAGCGCCAGGCTCTCGCGCCGCCGGGCCGAGCGCAGCCGGTTTCTGGCCTCGTTGGAGACGATCCGCAGGATCCACGGGCGGAACGACTCCCGCGCGCGGAACCGGTCGATCGCGTAGTAGGCCTTCACGAACGCATCCTGGGCAGCGTCCTCCGCATCCGCGGCACTTCGAGTGATGAGATACGCGGTCCGGAAGGCCACGTCCCGATACCGCTCCACCAGCTCCCCGTACGCGCGGGCGTCGCCTTCCTTCGCGAGCTCGATGAGCTCGGCTTCCTCCAGTGGACGATCCTCCACCCGGTCGGTCACCGCTGATACACCGTCGCGGCTCCTGCGGTTCCCCGCCGAGGGGTCCTTCGCCGCCCTGGCTAGCGCTTCCGCCCGGCGGTCCCGTCGCCGCCGTCCCCGAACACCTTGCCGGTCAAGCCGACGATCCCGGAGAGCATGTTGGAGAACTCCATGGGGATGATGAACTTGGTCGATGCCGAGGCCCCGATCTGCTTGAGCGCGTCGAGGTACTGGAGGCTCATCGTCTTCGCGTCCACGCCCTGCGCGGACTCGAAGATCCTCGTGAGCGCGAGCGCGAAGCCCTCGGCCCTGAGGATCGCCGCCTGCCGGTCGCCCTCGGCGTTCAGGATGGCCGACTGCTTGTTGCCCTCCGCAATGGTGATCGCGGCCTGCTTCTGTCCCTCGGCCTCGGTCACCACGGCTCGGCGGGTCCGCTCGGCCGACATCTGGCGGGTCATTGCCTCCTGCACCTGCGGGGGCGGGGCGATCTCCCGGATCTCCACGTTCGTCACCTTCACCCCCCACCGCTCCGTGACCTCATCGAGCTTGGCCCGAAGGATCTGGTTGATCTCGTCCCGCTTGGCGAGCACGTCGTCGAGGAGGATGTCCCCGACCACCGCCCTGAGCGTCGTAGCCGCCAGGTTCTGCGCCGCCCCGGCGAAGTTGGCCACCTGCACCACGCTCATGTCCGCGTTCATCACCTTGTAGAAGGTGATGAAGTCGATGGAGATCGACGCGTTGTCCTTGGTGATGGAGTCCTGGCGGGGGATCTCCAGGAAGAACTCCCGGAGGTCCACCCACACCGCCCGGTCCACGAAAGGGATCAGCAGCACGAGCCCCGGCCCCTTCGTTCCCAGCAGCCGCCCCAGTCGGAACACCACCAGCCGCTGGTACTCGCGAACGATCTTGATCGCCTGGGGGATTAGGAAGGCCAGCAGGACCACGACGACACCGAGTCCGATCAGCAGCTCCATCACTCCACGCTCCCTTCGGTTCCCCCCAGCGCCGCCGGGGTCCTGTCGTCAACCCGTTCCACCCTCAGCCTAAGGCCCTCGATGCCCACCACCCGGACCCGGGCGCCCCGCGGGATGTTTCCGGCGACCGATTCCGCGCTCCACTCCTCGGATGCGACCTGCACGACCCCATGCGGTCGCAGGGGTCCGGCCGCCGTCCCTTCCGCGCCCACCATGCGCTCCGGGCCAGACGCCGGGACCTGGCGGTGCACCCGGACCACCGCCCGCACGACGATCCCGAAGAAGGCCAGCGCGGAGGCCGCGACCGGGGCGATGACCAAGGGCGAGACCCGCACCCCGGGGACGGACGTGTCGAAGAGCAGGAGCCCACCCAGGATCAGCGTGACGACGCCGCCCGCCAACGGCACTCCGATGCCGGGTGCGTGCACCTCCCACGCGAAGAACACGGCCGACGCCACCAGGAGGATCACGCCGGCGAGCTGAACCGGCAGCATCCCGAACGCGAGGAAGGCTGTCACCAGCAGCACCACCCCCACCACCGCCGGGACCCCCAGCCCCGGGTTGACCAGCTCGAAGTACAGGGCCAGCAATCCCAGGTAGAACAGGATGAAGGCGATGTTGGGGTCCAGCAGCGCATGGAGGAGGCGGGCCACCCACCCCATGGCGAGCGGCTCCACGGACGCCCCGGCGGTTCGCAACACCACCGTCCGGCCCCCGCCCACCTCCACCGACCTGCCGTCTACGGCCGCGAGCAGCGAGCGAACGTCGAGGGCGATGCGATCGATGACCCCGAGCTCCAGCGCCTCCTGAGCCGACGCGCTCACGGACTCCCGCACGGCCCGCTCCGCCCACTCGGCGTTTCGTCCCCTGCGTTCCGCCAGGCTCACGATGTACTCGGCCGCGTCGTTCTCCGCCTTCTGGGACTCGATGGCCCCGGACACTCCCACCGGGTGCGCCGCGCCCACGTTCGTCGCCGGAGCCATGGCGGCCACCGGGCAGGCGATCAGGATGAAAGCCCCCGCCGAGGCGGCCCGGGCCCCCTCCGGCGAAACGTAGCCGATGACCGGTACGTCCGAGTTCAAGATGGCCTGGATGATCTGTCGCATCGACGAGTCCAGCCCGCCGGGCGTGTCGATGGCGAGGAGCACGGCGGTCGCGCCCCGCGAGTCGGCCGCCTCGATCCCACTGCGAATGTAGTTCGCCATGAACGGATCCACGACGCCAGTCAGCCGGAGCTCGAGGACCTCCGGCACACTGGACTGGGCATGGGCCCACGGACCGGACGACGAGAGCGCGGCCGCGCAGGCCGCCCCGAGCAGCGTCGCACGCAGGACGTTGCGCATGGCGGCATCATCCCACTCCGGGCCGGATCCCGGGAGGAGCTCTCGGACGTCCAAAGGCCGGGCGGCCGGCCGGGTTGCATAATGGTGCTCACGACGTGGCCGGCAAGCTCCGCGTGAACGGATGCCCGTATACCGGAAGGGAGAGGGCCGAGTGAACGGCCGGACCGAAGGTCCGCTCTTCGCACGAGAGGAACAG
>DASWJF010000010.1:0-4326 GCA_036397275.1 Actinomycetota bacterium | reverse complement strand
CTCAACCATCAGTCAGCTCGGCTACATGTTCTTCGCGCTCGGGTTGAAAGCGTACGCGGCGGCGCTGTTCCTGTTGGTGACCCACGCCTTCTACAAGGCGCTCCTGTTCCTGTCGGCGGGCTCGGTGATGCACGGCCTGGGGGGCGAGACCGACCTGAAGAAGATGGGGGCGCTCCGCGGGACCATGCCGTTCACGGCGGCGATGGTCGGCATCGGGGCCCTGGCCATCGCCGGCGTACCCCCGCTGTCGGGGTACTTCGCCAAGGACCAGATCCTGGAGGTGGCGAACCGGTCCGGCTATCTCCTCGCCTGGCTGGTGGCGCTGGCCGGCGCGTTCCTGTCGGCCCTGTACATCTCCCGCCTCATGTTCCTCGCGTTCTTCGGCCAGGACCGGACGGAGCGAGCGGCCCACGAGTCACCGCCGGTCATGACCGTCCCCCTGGCCCTTCTCGCGGTGGGGGCGGCCTTCGGTGGCGTCCTCGGGCTGTCGGCCACAACCGGTTGGCTGCACGGCTTCCTGGCCCCGGTCCTCGGTGAGCTCGCCGAGGGCGCAGGTGGCCTGCCCACCGTGGTCCTCTCGGTCATCTCGGTCCTGGCGGCCCTCGCGGGCATCGCGATGGGGTGGCTCGTGTACGGCTCGGGTCGGATCGACTGGGTGGCGCTCCGGGTCCGGTTCGCCGGCATCCATCGGTTCCTGGCTCACGGGTGGTACGTCGACGACGCCTACTCCACCTCCCTGGTCGCCCCGGGGAAGGCCGGGGCCGCGTTCCTAACTTCCGTGGTGGACCAGCGCGTCATCGACGGCGCCGTGAACGGGGTCGGGCAGCTCTTCCAGTGGGCCGCGTCCCGGGGCCGAAGGCTCCAGACCGGACTGGTCCGCAACTACGGGTTGGCGTTCCTCGTGGGCGTGGTCGTGATCTTCGTCTACGTGGGGGTTCGGCTGTCGTGAGCTGGCTGACCGTGACGACGTTCCTGCCCCTGGCCGGAGCCGTGGTGCTCCTGGCCTGGGGTGGGGCGAGCGATCGAGGCGCCCGCGCGTTCGCGCTCGGCGCCTCGATCGCCAGCTTCGGCGCATCGCTCGAAGTGCTGTCGCGGTTCGATGGCTCCCGCGCAGGGTTCCAGATGGTCGAGCGGGCCACCTGGGTCGGCTCGCCGCACATCCAGTACATCCTGGGGGTGGACGGGGTCAGCCTGTTCCTGGTCCTGCTCACCACGTTCCTGGTGCCGGTGGCGATCGCCGCCTCGTGGACGGTGGACCGTCGGGTCCGCCTGTACCTCGCAACCCTGCTCGCCCTCGAGACCGGGATGATCGGCACGTTCCTGGCCCTTGACCTCCTGCTGTTCTTCCTGTTCTTCGAGGCCATCCTGTTCCCCATGTACCTGATCATCGGAGCCTGGGGCGGCGAGCGTCGCGTGTACGCGGCGGTGAAGTTCTTCCTGTACACGATGTTCGGCTCGGCCTTCCTGCTCGTGGCCATCCTGTTCCTGTACGCGAGGTCGGGATCGCTGCCCGACGGGCCGACGTTCGACCTTCGCCAGCTGGTCGACCTGGGGCTGACGGCGGGTGCGGGTCGGTGGCTTTTCCTGGGGTTCTTCATCGCGTTCGCCGTGAAGGTGCCGCTGTTCCCGCTGCACACGTGGCTGCCGGACGCCCATACCGAGGCTCCCACGGCCGGCTCGGTGATCCTGGCGGCCATCCTGTTGAAGGTGGGGGCCTACGGCCTGATCCGGTTCAACCTGTCGCTGTTCCCCGAGGCCTCCTCGTACTTCGCCGACGGCGTCTCCGTGGTGGCCCTGATCGGCATCGTGTACGGGGCCATCGTGGCGATGATGCAGACCGACGTGAAGCGCCTGGTGGCGTACTCGTCGGTGTCCCACCTGGGCTTCGTGGTGCTGGGCACGTTCGCCTTCACGCTCCAGGGGATGACCGGGGGGGTGCTCCAGATGGTGAACCACGGCCTGTCCACGGGAGCCCTGTTCCTGTTGGTGGGGATGGTCTACGAGCGCACCCACACCCGGGACCTCTCGCAGATGGGCGGGCTGGGCGCCTCGATGCCCTGGCTGATGGGCGCGTTCCTGTTCGTCTCGCTCTCATCGCTCGGCCTGCCCGGCCTGAACAACTTCGTGGGCGAGTTCCTGGTGATCCTGGGCACCTTCGCCGCCAACCGAGCGTTCGGCGCCATCGCCGCCGCCGGCGTGGTGCTGGCCGCCATCTACTTGCTGTGGGCGTACCAGCGCATGGCCCACGGGCCGCTCCCGGCCAGGCACGCGGAGCATCCCGACCTGTCGGTGCGTGAGTACGCGCTGCTTGCCCCGGTGCTGGCGGCCATCCTCGCGCTCGGGATCTATCCCAACCTGCTGCTCGACCGGATCAACCCCACGGCGACCCGCATCGTGGACAGCGTGAGCGTCGCACAGGCGGTTCAGGCCGCGCGGGCGTCGGGCCAGGCCGCCGGGGAGGAGGGCTCGTAGTGCTGGCCCAGGTGCTGCCCCACCCGCCCCTTCGGTTCGGACCGCTCGCCCCCGAGCTGGTCCTGGCGGCGGCGGCCATCGTCGTGCTCCTGGGCGGCGCGGTCTACCGCCGGGTCGAGCCGTCGGTCTTGCTTGCGGTGTCGCTCTTGGGGGTGGGCGGCGCCGCGGTCATGTCGGTCGCGCTCTGGGATTGGAACGGGGGCCTCGTGGTCCTCGGTGGGATGGTCGCCACGGACCGGTTCGCCGTCGCGGTCCGGCTGATCCTGCTGGGCATTGCCGCCCTCAGCCTGATCTACGGGTACCACTACTTCGGACGGACCGGGGAGGGGAGGCCGGAGTTCTACGTACTGGTGCTGTTCGCCACGGCCGGCATGACGCTGATCGCTGCCGCTGCCGACCTCATCCTGGTGTTCCTGGCGCTGGAGATCCTGTCGCTGTCGCTGTACGTCCTGACCGGGTTCTCGGCGCGGCGCGCTTCCATCGAGGGGTCGATGAAGTACTTCCTGCTGGGGGCGTTCTCCTCGGCCTTCTTCCTGTACGGGGTGGCCATGGCGTACGGGGCGACGGGCTCCACGCGCCTGTCCGCCATCGCCGAGGCTCTGGCCGGCCGGACCGAGAGCCTGGGGCTGGCCCTGGCGGCGGTGGCGTTCCTGGGGGTCGGGTTCGGCTTCAAGGTCGCGGCCGTTCCGTTCCACATGTGGACGCCCGACGTCTACCAAGGCGCGCCCACGCCGGTGACCGCGTACATGTCGGCCGGCACCAAGGTGGCGGCGTTCGCCGCGTTCATCCGCGTGTTCGACACGTCGTTCCAGCCACTCACGTGGGACTGGACGCCGCTGGTGTGGGGCGTCGCCGCCGTCACGGTGATCGTGGGAAGCCTGATCGCCGTGGCCCAGACCGACATCAAGCGGATGCTCGCGTATTCGAGCATCGCCCACGCAGGGTTCATCCTGATCGGGCTCACCGCGGCCAACCAGGACGGCATCTCGGCGGCCCTGTTCTACCTGGTGGCGTACGCGGCGATGATCCTCGGCGCGTTCGGCGTGGTGATGCTCGTGTCGATCCGGGGGGAGGGCCGGACGTCGCTCGGGTCCTACGCGGGGCTGTACCGTAGGAGCCGGCTCCTGGCCGGCCTCATGACGCTGTTCCTGCTGTCCCTGGCCGGCATCCCGCCCACGGCGGGCTTCATCGCCAAGGTGAACGTGTTCCGGGTGGCCGTGGAGGCGGGCAACTGGCCCCTGGCCCTGATCGGCGTGCTGGCCAGTGTGGTGGCTGCGTTCTTCTACGTCCGGGTGATGGTTCTGATGTACATGCAGGAGCCCCAGGACGAGGCCGTGCCGGACCCATCTCTGGGGCCGCGTGCGGTCCTGGCGGTCCCGGCCGTGCTCACACTGCTGTTCGGCGTGTTCCCCGGCATCGTCCTTGGCCTGCTGGAGAAGGCGTCGGTGCTTCGATGGTGACGGATCGGCGGTTTCGGATAGGGTCGGCCCCATGAGCAGTCGCCTCATCCCCGGCCTGGAGGCCCCGGATCCCATGCTCGAGGGAGAGGTCCGGGCCCGGCTGGACGAGGTGGAGGCCGCCTTGGAGAAGGCGGTCCGGGCCGATTCCGACCTGTTGGCTCAAACCTCCTCCTATCTGCTCTCGGCGGGGGGCAAGCGGTTCCGTCCCATGCTGGTGCTCGTGTCCGGGTACTTCGGCGATCCGACGGATCCGCGGCTGGTTCCGGGGTCGGTGGCCATCGAGCTCGTGCACCTGGCCACCCTGTACCACGACGACGTCATCGACGAGGCCGACTCGCGACGAGGGATCCCCTCGGTGAACGCCCGGTGGGACAACACGGTGGCCATCTTGACC
>DASWJF010000009.1:0-9125 GCA_036397275.1 Actinomycetota bacterium | reverse complement strand
CCCGCCAGGGCCTGCGCAGCCGCGGCCGCCCCCCCTTCGCCCGCCTTGACCTGGCGACGTTGCCCTTCGTCCATCACGGCGTATCCATCGCGCATGCGCACCAGGTTCGTGAGCAGGGCCGGCGAGACGGCCACCCCGATCGGCGTCTGGGAGCCGTCCTGGGTGAGGGTCAGCAGCGACCGGATCTCGCCGGCAAGGCCCCCGCCGGTGGCGAGCTCCTGCTCGAGCGCGGTGGACGTGAACACCCCGTCCGGGGCGAACCCGATGGGCTCGTGCAGTACGAAGGTCCAGGCCAGGTTGAGTGGGATCTCCGGCTGGCGCACCAGGAAGATCACCGGGGTTCGGATGGCGGCGAGCGAGGTGAAGCCGCTCCGGAGGTCGATCTTCAGCGGATAGATCAGCGACGTGTCCGTGGCGATCCATTCCGAATCGAGGGCCAGCCTCACCGTGAACACGCGGGACCGCCCCGGTTCGATCGTCCCCTTCCAGGGCAAGGTGTCTCCGTCGATCGTCACCGCGTCCTCCGGATCGGCCACCAGGGATCGCTCGTAGGTGAGGCGTTCGAACACCGGGCCCCACAGGGTCCATCCGATCGAGAGCTCGCCGATGGGCTCGAAACCCAGATTCTCCGCGCGGACCTCGACGTCGAGCTCGCGCTGGCTGATGGAGTTCCACGGGATCTGGCTGACCAGCGTGAGGCGAACGAGCGGCTCCGGTGCCTGCGCCTGCCCCTGCGACAGGGGAAGGAGCATCCATGTCGTCATGGCGAGGAGGGACGCGGCGAGCCGGTGCATGGTCGGCGGGCCCATCCTACCCGGAGGCCCCAAGGAGGGCGGCCAGCTCCCGAACGCCGTACAGGACTGCGACGGCGAACAGGAAGACGCCCACCGCGAGCCGGAGCGTGCGCTCCTTCGCCCCCAACGCGACCTTCGACCCGATCCTGGCTCCCGGGACCACGCCGATGGTGAGGACGAGGAAGATGGCCCAGTCGATGTGACCGAGGGCCGCATGCACGATCGTCCCCGGGACCACCAGGGCCGCGATCGTGACGAGCGAGGTGCCAAGGGCTCGCTTCAGCGGCATCCCGAGGATCGCGGTGAACGCCGGGACCATCACGATCCCGCCGCCCAGCCCGAGGAGCCCGGACACGAAGCCCGCCACGAGCCCGATGGCCCCGTACTTCCACCCCGGGGTCTTCCCGCGCTCCCAGGCCGTTCGGGGACGCCTGCCCCGGATGACCTCCACCGCGGTCCAGCCGATCAGCACCGACGTGATCACCAGAAGGAGGTGGGCGTTCACCACGTCGGTGAGCCCCGCCCCGATGATCGCTCCCGCGATCCCCGGCCCCACGGCCCACCCGAACGCCCGGAAGCTCACCTCCCCGGCCCGTCCGTAGGTCAGGGCGCCCACCAGCGAGGTGGGGAATATCGCGGGGAGCGGGGTGGCCACGGCCTGGATGGCCGTGCCACCCAGGAAGACGTTGATGGCCGGGGTGGTAACGGCCCCCCCGCCCACCCCGAACAGGCCGGACAGGACGCCGGCCACGAACCCCACGAGGGCCCCGACGACCACCTGAAGCGGCGTCATGCCAACCGGTCCGAGGCTCGATCAAGGACCTCGCGCTCCCCGCGATAGGCGGCGCGGCGACGGGCCTCCGAAAGCGGGAACCACCGCACGTCCTCCATCTCGTGGTCGTGAAGCGAGACGTCGCCTCCGGTCGCGCGCATCAGGAAGAACCGAACGGCCTTGCGGATCCGGACCCCTTCCCACACGTAGAAGTACCGGATGTCTCCGAGCGACGTCTCGATCTCGGCCTCCAGGCCGGTCTCCTCGCGAACCTCTCGGACGGCTGCTTGCTCGGCGGTCTCATCCGGCTCGATCTCGCCCTTGGGTAGCCCCCACGCCAGCTCTCCCCGGCGGGTCCGGCGAGCCGCCAGGGCCACCTCGATCACATCGCCCACCCGCCGGTACACGACGCCACCGGCCGAGACCTCGCTCCGTGTCTTCATCGAAGGCCGGTCCGAGGGCCCAACCTATACTGGCCACCCGTGGTCGAGCGCATCATCGACTTCCTCCGTCCGTATCTGTCTGTGCCGTGGGGCTACGTGATCGTGGGCGCCGCCACGTTCCTGGAGAACTCCGTAGGGGCGGGGGTCATCGTCCCCGGCGAGACCCTCGTCATCATCGGCGGATTCTATGCGCGCATCGGCGACCTTTCGCTCGCGTGGGTGGCCTTCGCGGCCTGCTTCGGCGCCATCCTCGGCGACAACGTCGGCTACCTGATCGGCCGGCGGTTCGGTCGAGGGGTCCTGGAGCGCCACGGCGGCAAGCTGTTCATCACGCCGGAGCGGCTGGAGAAGGCCGACCGCTACTACCGGTCCCACGGCGGCAAGACCGTGTTCTTCGGCCGGTTCATCCCGTTCGTGAGGAGCGTGGGGTTCATTTTGGCCGGCGTGGCCGCCATGCGGTGGCGCCGGTTCCTGATGTACGACGTGGCCGGGGCGGTCATCTGGGGGGTGGGCCATTCGATCCTGGGGTACCTGATCGGGGCGAGCTACGAGCGGTGGGAACGGTACGTCACCCCCGCCGGCCTGGTCATCCTGGTGGTCCTGCTGCTCCTGATCGGGGCTTCGAGGCTTCGGGCCTCGCGCCGGGCCGTCGAGAAGGAGCTCCCCGATGTGGAGTCGACGGACGGGCTCGGGAGGCCCTCCGACCTCAAGCCGGGGGGCGAACCGGCCGACGACTGAAGTCGGGATGGACGTCAACGAACTGCTCCGCCACACCGTCGAGATGGGGGCCAGCGACCTTCACCTGAAGGTCGGCAACGTCCCGTTCATCCGAGTGGATGGCACGCTCCATCCGACGTCTTACCCCAGCCTCAGCGGGACCGATACGCAGACGTTCGCCGCGACGCTGATGCCGGACCACAAGGTTCGGGAGTTCGCGACCACGAACGAAGCCGACTTCGGGTACTCCCTGCCAGGCGTGGGCCGGTTCCGGGTGAACGTGTTCCGCCAGCGGGGCGCGGTCAGCGTGGCCGTCCGTCGGGTCCGGGCCGAGGTCCCGACCTTCGAGGAGCTGGGCCTCCCGATGGTCCTGAAGGACCTGGCCGACTCGAGCCGGGGCCTGGTGCTCCTGACGGGGCCCACGGGCACCGGGAAGACCACCTCCATCGCCGCGATGATCGGGCACATCAACCGGACGCGGCGGGCACACATCGTGACCGTCGAGGACCCCATCGAGGTCGTCCACGACGACGACATGTCGATCATCCAGCAGCGCGAGCTCGGCCTGGACACCGAGTCGTACGCGGTGGCCCTCAAGCACGTGATCCGGCAGGACCCGGACGTCATCTTCATCGGCGAGATCCGGGACCCGGACTCGGCACTGTCGGCCATCCAGGCCGCGGAGACGGGCCACCTCGTCATCTCCACCATGCACACGATCGACGCCACCGAGACCATCAACCGGTTGCTCGACCTGTTCCCCCCGACGCAGCAGAAGGAGGTGCGCACTTCGTTCGCCGGGGCGCTTCGGGGCATCGTGTCCCAGCGGCTGGTGCCGCGGTCCGACGGCAAGGGCCGGGTTCCCACGGTGGAGGTGCTGATCGCGAACGGCCGCGTCTACGACCGGATCCTCGACCCCGAGGCCACCACCGAGATCCGCGACATCATGGCGGAGGGCGGCTTCTACGGGATGCAGACCTTCGACCAGGACCTGGTGAAGCTGACGAAGGAGGGCATCGTCACCGAGGACGACGCCCGTCGGGCCTCCACCAACCCCCACGACTTCAACCTCGCGCTGAGCGGCGTGATGACCCGGGGGACCCCGCAGCTGATCTAGCGGTCGGGCTCGCCGGCGGCCCGGCGCGCCGCCCGTTCGAACGGGTGTCGCCGGTACCCGAACGGCACGGCCAGCGCGAAGTACGCCGGGATGAACAGCGGTCCCCACCGGCAGTACTGCCGGATGTGGTGGCGTTCGTGCTCGAGGAGCACTCCTTCCACCGGCACGGCCGAAAGGATCACGAAGCCGACCGTCATCGCGCTCCGGTTCATCTTCGACATCAGCAGGGAGAGGCCCCGGGGCGCCCGGTCGAACACGAGCGCGCCGCCGTGGATCCGGGGCGGCTGGAACGTGAGCAGGCCGAGCACCAGCCCGATGACCGTGTTGGGAAGCGTCCACACGAACCCCAGGGCGGCCGCCATGGCGCGACGGTACCGCAGGGCCGGCAGGAGCCGGGGGTATCCTGACCGGGTCATGGCCCGTCCCACGCGCCCCAACGAGGGCGCGCGCCTGGAGGTCCCTCCCCTCGCCACGGAGCTCGGCGAGCGGTTCCGCATGGCCGGGCACGAGCTGTACCTGGTGGGTGGGGTGGTTCGCGACCTCCTGCTCGGACAGGCGCGCGAGGGCGCGGAGATCGACCTGGCCACGGACGCCCCGCCCCGGCAGACCATCAAGCTCCTCCAGGGGTGGGCCGACAGCCGCAAGCTGATCGGCGTGCGGTTCGGGACGGTCGGGGCCCGGAAGGGCGACGTGCACATGGAGATCACGACGTTCCGCGAGGAGGTGTACCCGGAGGACACCCGCAAGCCGTCGGTGACCTTCGCTCGGGACATCCACAGCGACCTGTCCCGCCGGGACTTCACGATCAACGCCATGGCGGTGCGCCTGCCGGAGGGCGAGTTCCTCGATCCGTTCGGCGGGGTGAAGGCCCTAGCGGCGAAGCGGCTGGATACGCCGCTCGATCCCGAGGTCGCGTTCTCCGACGACCCGCTTCGGATGCTGCGGGCGGCACGGTTCGTCTCGCAGCTCGACCTCACGCCGGCGCCGAGGGTGGTGGAGGCCATCAAGCGGATGCGCGAGCGGCTGCGCATCGTGTCCTCGGAGCGGATCTCCGACGAGCTCTCCAAGCTGCTGCTTTCGGCGAAGCCGTCCAAGGGCCTCGAGCTCGTCGTGAACACCGGCCTGGCCGAGGAGTTCCTGCCCGAGCTCCCGGCGCTGAAGCTGGAGCAGGACCCCGTCCACAAGCACAAGGACGTGTTTCACCACACCCTGGCGGTGGTGGAGGGGTGCGACCCCACCGACCTGGAGCTCCGCCTGGCCGCCCTCCTCCACGATATCGGGAAGCCCCGGACCCGGCAGGTCACGCCGGAGGGCGTGCAGTTCCACCACCACGAGGTGGTCGGGGCCCGGATGGCGGAGGAACGGCTGCGCGCGCTTCGCTTTTCGAACAGCGTCGTGGAAAGCGTGCGCAAGCTGGTGGAGATGCATCTCCGGTTCCACGGGTACGGGGAGGGGTGGACCGACAGCGCCGTTCGCCGGTACATTCGCGACGCGGGGCCGCTCCTCGACCAGCTGAACCAGCTCACGCGGGCCGACGTCACCACGGGGAACCGGTTCCGGGCCAAGCAGTTCCAAGCCCTCCAGGACGACCTGGAGGAGCGGATCGCGCACCTCGCCGAGGAGGAGAACCTGGAGGCAATCCGGCCACCGCTCGACGGCAACGAGGTCATGGCCCACCTCGGCATTGGACCCGGCCCGGTGGTGGGGAAGGCCCTCGAGCACCTCATGGAGCTTCGCCTGGAGCGCGGCCCCATCGACAAGGACGAGGCCTACCGGCTCCTCGACGAATGGGCCGAGGAAGAGGGCATCCGGGGCGAGCGGTGATGGCCCCGGCACGCCGGTGGCATCAACCCAGCCCCCCGACATCTGACGGCGGCCAGATGATCACGAAGGCCCGGCCCACCACTCGGTCCTCCGGTACGAACCCGATCGCCCGCGAGTCCGCCGAGTTGCCCCGGTTGTCACCCAACACGAACAGCATGCCCTCCGGCACCGTGACCGGGCCGTAGTCGCCCATGGCCGCCCGGGCGTCGCGCGTCAGGTAGGGCTCGCCGAGCGGTTGCCCGTCCACATACACGGTGCGATCCCGGATCTCGACGGTTTCGCCGGCGACCCCGATCACCCGCTTGATGAGGTCCTCGTCCTCCGGCTGCGCGAACCCCAGGCCCTCGCCCAGCCAGTGGAAGACGGACCCGAGGATGTTCCGGTCCGGGAGGAACGCGGGGTCGGGGTTCTCGAAGACGACCACGTCGCCCCGGCCGACGTCGCCGAACCGGTACGCGAGCTTGTTCACCAGCACCCGGTCCCCCGGCATGAGCGTGGGCTCCATCGACGAGGAGGGGATGAAGAACGCCTGGACCAGCAAGGACTTGATGACGAGTGCCACGACAAGCGAGATGAGGACGAGGACCGGGACCTCGCGGATGAGCGGGGGGTGCTCCTTCTTTCGGCGGCCTTCCGCCTCGGCCTCACCAGGCCCCTCCAGCGGCACGAGCTCCAGCAATCGCTCGAGAGCCGAGGGTTCGGGATCCCGCCGCCGTTCGTCGGTCGAGGCCATGGGCGCGGCAAGCGTACCCGGGCCGGTCGGGAAGCTCAGACCCCCGTCCGCACTTTCCTCGCGCGGGCTCGCACCAGGAGCCGCCGCCCGTGGTCGGCGACCAGCGCGACCGAGGCCGTGACGGCCAGGTTCCCGAGGAGGGCGCCGAGGATCCCGGAGACCGCGGCGATGGCCAGGGGCGCGGCCCGGAGGTCCCTCACCAGCCAGGCGTGGCGGAACCCCGCGTAGGCGAGGAAGGCCGCCAACACCCACACAGGGAGCAGACCCAGGAGCACGGGAACCTGCGCGGCGAAGAACAGCCCCAGGAACAGGAAGGCCCCGCCGAGGAGCAGGTTCATCCCCGCGGTCCGGGCCCCCAGGCGAACGTGAGCCGTGAGGCCGCCGGCCCCGTGGCACATCGGCATCCCGCCGAGGAGCGCGGAGAACGTGTTTCCGAGGCCCGCCGAGAGGCACACCCGCGATGGGCTCACCCGCTTCGCCGCAGGTCCGAAGTACTCGTGCGCCAGGTCGTTCACGGCCACCACGGCGTTGCCGAACGTCAGCGGGAGCTGGGGAACGACCAGGAGGAGGAAGGCCGTCCCGAACGCGGCCGCCGGCGGGATCTGCACCGACGGAAGCGCGAAGGCCGGCCCGCCGACGCTCGGTTGGGCGGCGGCGAGGACCGCTGCAGAGCCCACGCCGAACAGCGCGAGGGCCGCCCAGTAGTGGCGTTTGTGTGCCGCGACCGCGACGCCGCCGAACGCGAGGACGGCCAACACCACGGGCCAGGGGGAGGGTGGGGTTCCGGCGAAGAGCTCCGGCGGGCGCTGGACCAGGCGGAACGCGGTCAGGACGAGGAGCCCTCCGACGCCGAGTTGGAGGGCCCGAACCACGGGCTTCGTGAACAGGCGGGCCACCACGTCAGCGACGTGCCCCACCGAGAGCAGGAGGAGGAAGCCCGCCAGCTCGAGCCCGGCGGCGTGGATCACGTCGGGCGAGAGCTGCTGTGCCACGGCCACGGCCGTCAGGGCCTTCAGCGGCTGGACCGGGAAGGGGATCCGAAAGGCCACCCCCGCGGCGATGACCAGCAGCCCGGCGCACACCAGGAGGGCCCCGGGGTCGAGGCCGTTCACCAAGATGAGGGCCGCTGCCAGGGGAACGAGCACGCCGAGGTCGGCCACGGCGCCGGCGGCCTCGCCCACGCCGACCCGGAACCCGCCGCCGGCGCGGCTGGCCAGGGCGGCGCTCATTCCGCCAGCTCCACCATGACGTTGGTGGCCTTCACTGTGGCCACGGCGTGCATCCCCGGCTTCAGGCCCATCTCGTCCACGGCCTCCCGGGTGATGAAGGCGAGGATCCGGTGGGGGCCCGCCAGGATCTCCACGGTCGCGGCGAGCTTGTCGCGCTTCACCTCGGTGACCACGCCGGGGAGCCGGTTGCGGACGCTCCCCGCCGTGACCTTGGGGCGGGCCCGCCGTGCGGCCAGGAGCCGGGCCACCTCGTCGGCCGGGATGAGGCGCTGGCCGCCCTTGGTGCGGGTGGCCTTGATCGCGCCCTCCCGCTCCCACCGCCTGAGAGTCTCCACCCGCACGCCGAGCATCTCGGCGGCCTCCCCGATCCGGTAGCCCTCGTTCACGGGCCAAGGATAAGCGTTGAGGCAATGAAACGCCAGAGAAAGCTGGTGGTCTACACCGCGAACCGGATGTGTAGCACGTCGCCCTCCTGGACGACGTAGTCCTTGCCTTCCACCCGGACCAGACCCTTGTGCTTGGCCGCGTCCATGCTCCCCGCGGCCACCAGGTCGTCGAACGCGATGACCTCGGCTCGGATGAAGCCGCGCTCCATGTCGGTGTGGACCATCCCCGCCGCTTCCGGCGCCTTCGCGCCGCGGCGGACCTCCCACGCGTGGGCCTCTTCCGGCCCGCCCGTGAGGAACGTGATGAGGTCGAGGGCCCGGTAGCACGCGTGCACCACCTGCTCCAGCCCCGGCTCGTGCACCCCGAACTCGTCGAGCAGCGCTCGGGCTTCTTCGGCGTCCATCTCCGCGGTCTCCGCCTCGATCTCGGCCCACACGCCGACGGTTCCGTCGGGGAGCTCGGACGGCACGCCGGCGCCTTCCTCGAGGTTGGCCACCACGACCCACGGCTTGAGCGTCAGGGGCGCGAACGGCCGGACGTGTGCGAGGTCCTCCTTCGGCATGCCGGCGTCTCGAAGGAGGGTCTCGGCCGACAGGGCTTCACGAGCCTTTCGCAGCGCGCCCACCTCCTCAGAGGGCCTGCCCCTGGAGTGCTTCTCGGCCTTCTCCAGGGCCGGTTCGACCACCGCCAGGTCGGCCAGGACCAGGTCGGCCGTGACCTCCGCGAGCTCGGCGGTCGGCTTGGCGTCCGGGCCGAAGCACCGGATGACCACGCACAGCGCGTCCGTCTCCCGGAGCTGTCCGATTCCGTGCGCGGAGGACGTCCCGCCGGGGACGTCGACGAACCGGACCTGCGCGTGGGCGGCCCGCTTCGACCGTTCGATCTCGGCGAGCGCTTCGACGCGCGGGTCTGGGACCGGCACCACGGCCTGGTTCGCGTGGCCACCCTTCGCGCCGGCGTGCGTGAGGGCGGTGAACAGCGTGGACTTCCCGGAGAACGGCACCCCGACCAGCCCGATGTCCTTCATGGTCCGGCGAGCCTAGCCGAACCGGGGCGCGAACCCGCCCCGTCGTTCGCCTTTCGTGAGGGCCTACGCGGCCTTCGTCTCC
>DASWJF010000008.1:0-2864 GCA_036397275.1 Actinomycetota bacterium | reverse complement strand
ACCCGCCCGCCCGTCACGTGATGGGCGGGATGGGGCCTGTCGCGCCCGGCTTGATCCCGTAGTTGCCGCCCTGCCCCAGGAGCAGCAGCCGCTCCAAGCCGAGGACGAGGGCAGCGCCACCCATCGAGAAGTCCAGGTCGTCCACGGTCACCATGCGCGTGCCGTCCCCGACCGAATCGTCGGAGCGGAGCTCGGGGACGAAGGGGTACTCGGTGGAGGCGCTCTCCCCGGCCGCCACCGTCGCGCCCAGCTGCACCAACCCCTCCACGAGCGGCACCAGGAAGTCCTGGGGTGGAGCGAAGGATTCGTCCGGCCCGCCCGAAAGAACCACCACGACCTCCCCTCCGATGTCGGGGAGATCCCCGGGGGAGACCCCCGGCGCCCCGGGCGGCGTGGTCAGGAAGTTCGCCGCGAGCAACCGGTCGAGGACGTCCACCTGGCCGGGGTTGGCCCCTCGGCGCGGCGAACCCTCCACCAGGCGCTGGGCCAGGACCTCGGCCGCACGCTCTTGAAGCGCGACGGGGTCGGAGCCGGCGAACATCCCCAGGATCTCCTCGAGCGACTCCCGGGCCTGATCGTCCGAAGCCGCCATCCGGTCGGTCGCCGACAGCACCGCAACGAGGTCGGCTCCCGCCTCCGACAGCGACTGTCGCGCCTGCAACAGGAGCCGGTCGTCCACCCCCTCGTGGGTCACGATGACGACCGGCACGTCGGTGAGGGTCCCCCGGTCCACCAGGGGCAGGATGTCGCCGGCCCGCTGCTGATCCTCCACGCGGTCCTCCAGCTCGCCCACCTGCGCTCGCGTGTCGCCGAGGTCGCGCTTGAGGTCGCCCACCTGCCGCTCGAGGTTGTCGATGAGAGCCGGCTGGACGACCGACGTCCCCATCAGCACGCCCAGCCCGACCGCGAGGAAGATCGCCACGATCGTGAAGATGTGGTACCGGAACGAGATCAAAGGAGCTCCTTCAGATCGAACAGCCACTGCCTGAACTGCTCGAACACGATGGACACGTAGGTTCGCAGCACGGGCGAGACGGCCACGATCATGGCCATGACCACGATCGCTCCGGCGATGAGGAGCAGAGTGTCGCGGGTGCGGACCCTGGGCGTGTACACGCGGGACACGCCCTTCGCGTCCATCAGGATCTCGCCAACCCGCAGCCGCACAAGGAACGTGCTCGCCATCCCCATCCGCCCCTTGTCGAGGAACTCCCGAAGGTTCCCGTGGCTCCCCACCGACACGATGAGATCGGCCCCCTTCTCGTGGGCCAGCAGGAAGGCCACGTCCTCGCTGGTCCCGGCGGCCCGCACCACCTTGTACGGGATCCCCAGGGACTCCAGCCTGCCCTGTCCGGGGGCGAAGCCGTCCGGGTAGGCGTGGAGGACGACCTCGGTGGAACGCCTGCGCCGGAAGCGTTTCGGCCGGGCCAGGGCCAGCCCGAGCGCGGCGTCGGAGACGCTGTCCATGTCGCCCACGATGAGATCCGGCGCGAACCCCGCTTCCATGAGGGCGTCGGCCCCACCGTCCACCCCCAGCAGAACCGGGCGCACATCGCGGATGTACGGGTCCAGGACCGCCAGATCCTCCTTGTACCGATAGCCCCGGACCACGACCAGGACGGGCCGGCGGGCCAGGTCGTGGTCCAGGTCGGGGAGGCCGGATCCGCCGAACAACAGGTCGCGTTCGCGCTGAATGTAGCCGACGGTGTTTCGGGCGAAGCTCTCGAACCGTTCGGCCAGCTGCGCGTGGGCCTCCTCCATGGCTCGCCGGACCGAGTCCTCGGTCTGGCGAACCCCCACCGCCACCAGCCGGTCGGCCACGAACATGCGGTCGCCCTCGACCCTCACGAGGTCACCCTCCCGGATCTTGCGCATCAGGAGCGGGCCCACGTCGTCGACGAGCGCGATGCCCGCCTCGACCAGGACGAGCGGGCCGAGGTTGGGGTATCTGCCGCTGATCGACCGAGCCGCGTTCACCACCACGGCCACGCCCGCCCGGACCAATCCCTCGGCCGCCACCCGGTCGAGGTCCTCGTGGTCGATCACGGCCACCTCACCCGGTCTCGTTCGGGGAACCAGGTCCTTGGTCCGGGGATCGACCCGGGCCGTCCTCCACTCCGGACCGGCTCTCCGGGGCGGCCGCCGAAGCAGGCTCCTCGGCTTCGATGCGGACGTGTCGATCGCCTCCGTCTCCAGGGCCGTCGGCGCCGGGATGGCCGTGACCGGCCGCAACACCGGCCAGGTACCGGCCGAAACAAAGGGTATCCGAACCCGAAGCCGGGCCGCCCGGCCGCGGCACGGCCGGGCGGCCCCGTCTACAGCTCCGAGCCGGGGTCCCCGCCGGGGAGGCCGAACTTCTCGCGCACGAGCGCGTGGAAGGGCGGGGCGTCGTCCCGCCGGACCAGGAGGGCGGGCGACGGGGCCGCTCCCACCCGGACCCTGGCCCCGACCGGAAGCTCCAGGCTCTCCCGCCCGTCGGCCGAGAGCACCCCGGGCTCCTCCCCCACCACCTCGAGGGTCACGTTCTGGTCCGCCGCCAGCACCAGCGTCCGGTGGAAGACCATATGGGCGGCGACCGGCGTGACCAGCAGGCACGGGAGGGTGGGGGTCACGATGGGACCGCCCGAGGAGAACGAGTACGCCGTCGACCCGGTGGGGGTGGCCACGATCACGCCGTCCGCCGAGAAGGTCGTGACGTACGTCTCGTCGACGTACAGCGCGAGCCGCACGATCCGGTGGCGGGCCCGCTTCTCGATCATCATCTCGTTCAGGGCCCACTGCGGCTCGAAGTCCGCGCCCTCCGGCTCGGCCAGCACGGCCAGGCGCTCCTCGATCCGGGCCGTGCCGGCGATGGCCCGCTCCAG
>DASWJF010000007.1:0-4957 GCA_036397275.1 Actinomycetota bacterium | reverse complement strand
GGAGTGGCTCCGACACGGTAAGGCCACCACGATCGGGGCGGCGACCGGTGCGGTGGCGGGACTGGTGGCCATCACCCCGGCGTCGGGATACGTCGGACCGTGGGCCGCGCTCGCCATCGGGTTCGCGGCGGGAGCCGTGTGTTACCTGGCGGTCGGGCTGAAGTCCCGGCTCGGCTACGACGACTCGCTCGACGTGGTGGGCGTGCACATGGTGGGCGGCATCATCGGCGCCCTGCTCACCGGGGTGTTCGCCAGCCTGGCGATCAACCCGGCAGGGGCGGCTGGAGGGCTCGCCCAGCTCGGCCGGCAGGGGGTGGCGGTGATCGTCACGGTGGCGTTCTCGTTCGTCGCCACCTGGCTGATCCTCAAGGTCACCGACGCGGTGGTGGGCGTGCGCGCAGCCGAGGAGGACGAGGAGGTCGGCCTGGACCTTTCCCAGCACGGAGAGGCCGCGTACACGTGGAACGAGCGGGTGGCCACGCCGGTCGGGAACGGCGAGCGCGGAACCTACGTGATCCGCGACGGTGATCGCGAGATCGAGATCCCCGAGGTGGTGTTCCTGGAGACGGCCCGGCGGGTGCTGGAGTTGTCGAAGACCGGGACGGAGTAGTAGCGGCGGGCGCCCCCCCGTGGCGGGGAGCATCCGCCGCGTGGGGGCGCGCGCCACGTCGGACCTTGACCTGTGGTGGCGGTTCGGCCTGGCCGTCCTGGGGCCGCCGCTCCGGCTGCTGTTCCGGCTTCGATACGCAGGCGTCCAACGGGTCCCGCGTCGCGGCCCGGCCATCCTGGCCGCGAACCATCTGAGCTCACTCGACGGCATCTTCCTCCCGTATGTGGTCGGGTCCGTGCGGGGTCGGACGACCCGGTACCTCGTGGCCGCAGAGTTCTTCGAGCGCCGATTCCACGGGCTTTGGCTCCGGATCTTCCGGCAGATCCCCATCCGCAGAGGCGAGGGCGACGCGGGGGCGCTGGACGAGGCCGTGGCCACCGTGCGGTCCGGCGCCATCGCCGGCATCTTCCCCGAGGGAACGGTGAACCCCAAGCCGGAGGCCTCGCTGATGCGCGGGCGGAGGGGCGTGGCCCGCATCGCCCTGGCGGCGGCCGCACCCGTCGTCCCGGTGGGCATCTGGGGGACGCAGGTCCGGTGGCCGAGGGGCGGCCTGACGTTCCGGCGGCCGCTCCGGCCCACCGTGGCACTCTCGTTCGGCGAGCCGATCGAACCAGAAGGCGACCCGGCCTCTCAGGACGACGTGGAGGCGTTCACCGACCTCGTGATGACCGGCATCGCCAAGCAGGTGGCGGAGGCGCGAGCCCTGGCGGAGGGAGGCCGGTGAGCGCCATCACGCTCGCGCTTGCCGGCGACACGATGCTCGGGCGTGGGGTCGCGGACGCCCTCGAGCGCGCCGGGCCGGACGTCCTGTTCTCCGACGAGGTGGCTGCGGCGGCCCGTGCCGCCGACCTGTTCGTCCTGAACCTCGAGTGCTGCATCTCGGAGCGGGGGGAGCCGTGGCCGGCGCCGGGCAAGCCGTTCTTCTTCCGGGCGCCGCCCGTCGCCGCCGAGGCTCTGGCCTCGCTCGGCGTGGACTGCGTCTCGCTCGCCAACAACCACGCGCTCGACTTCGGCGAGCAGGCGCTCCTCGACACGTTCGAGCACCTGGAACGAGCGGGGATCGCGTGGGCCGGCGCCGGGCCAGACGTGGAGCGGGCCAGGGCTCCGGCCGTCTTCCAGTCGAACGGGGTCCGGCTGGCCGTCCTCGCCGTCACCGATCACCCGGAGGATTTCGCGGCCACCCCGGACCGGCCCGGGGTCGCCTTCGCCGACCTGCCCCACGGGACCCCCGCCTGGATCCGCGACGCCGTGCGATCCGTTGCCGCAGACGCCGACGCCGTGCTGGTCACCGCCCACTGGGGCCCGAACATGGCGGCCGGGCCGGTCCCCCACGTCCGCCGCGCGGCGAAGTCGCTCCGGGACGCGGGGGCGGCCCTCGTGGCCGGGCACTCCGCGCACGTCTTCCACGGAGTGGCAGACGGCGTCTTGTTCGACCTGGGCGACTTCGTGGACGATTACCTGGTCGACCCGGTGCTCCGGAACGACCTCGGGCTCCTGTTCTTCGTGACCCTCGACGAACGGGCCCCGGTCCGGCTGGAGGCGCTCCCCCTGAAGCTCGACTATTGCCACACGCGCGTCGCCCGCGGCGAGGAGGCGGCCTGGATCGGGCGCCGGTTCCGCGAGGCGTGCGCCGCCATGGGCACCGAGGTCCGGGAGGAGAACGGCCGCCTGGTGGCCGACCTTCGGCCCTCGGAGCCGCGCGGCGAAACCTGCTAGCGTCGAGGTAGCGCCCTGCTCGGAAGAGGAGGGACCCATGGTCACGACGCCCACCGCCCGGACCGGTGACGGTCGCTTCGAGCTCACTCCTGACGGACCGAACCGGTGGCGCATCCCACGTTCGGGGTCCATGCGGGTCCCGGGCGTCGTGTTCGCGTCCGAGAAGTTGCTCCCCGACGTCCTGAACGACCGGTCGTTGGAACAGGTCGTGAACGTCGCGACGCTCCCCGGCATCGTGGACGCGTCCTACGCCATGCCCGACATCCACCTCGGCTACGGGTTCCCCATCGGTGCCGTGGCGGCGACCGACGTGGAGCGGGGCGGGGTCATCTCCCCCGGCGGCGTGGGGTTCGACATCTCGTGCGGCGTCCGGCTGCTCGTCTCGAGCCTGGACCGCGAGGAGGTGGCGCAGAAGCTCGACCGCCTGATGGACGCCCTGGAGGCCCGGGTCCCGAAGGGCGTGGGCAAGGGCGGCGTGTGGAAGATGAAGTCCGAGAGCGAGCTCACCAGGCTGATGGTGGAGGGCGCGGGGTTCGCCGTGCGGCGGGGCTTCGGGACGGAGCGCGACCTCGACCGGTGCGAGGATCGCGGGGCGCTGCCCGATGCCGACCCCGGCCAGGTGAGCCCGCACGCCCGAGCCCGGGGCATGGGCCAGGTGGGGAGCCTGGGCTCCGGGAACCACTTCCTGGAGGTCCAGGCGGTCGAGACCATCTTCGACGAGAAGCTCGCGGCGGCCTTCGGGCTGTGGCCCGGCCAGGTGTGCGTGATGATCCACTGCGGCTCGCGCGGCCTGGGCCATCAGGTGTGCACCGACCACGTGAAGACCATGGGCCAGGTCATGCCGCGGTACGGCATCGACGTGCCCGACCGGCAGCTCGCATGCGTGCCCGCGGACTCGCCCGAGGGGCGGGCGTACCTGGGCGGGATGGCCGCCGCCACCAACTACGGCCGGGCCAACCGCCAGCTCTTGTCGGAGGCGGCTCGCGATGCCTTCGCCACGGCCCTCGGCACGCGCGACCTCGGCCTCCTGTTCGACGTCTCCCACAACCTGGCGAAGCTGGAGCGGCACGCCATCGACGGCGAGGAGCGCCTGCTCTGCGTGCAGCGCAAGGGCGCAACCCTGGCGCTCCCGCCGGGCCACCCCTCGCTCCCCAAGGACCTCCGCCCCGCCGGGCAGCCCGTCCTCATCCCCGGCTCCATGGGAACGGCCTCGTACGTGTGCGCCGGCGTGGAGGGAAGCGGCGCCTTCCACTCCACCTGCCACGGAGCCGGCCGGACCATGAGCCGCCACGCGGCGATCAAGAAGATCGACGGCGCGACGCTCCGCAGGCAGCTCGAAGAGGCCGGCATCGCCGTCCGGGCCGGCTCCCTGCGCGGCCTGGCCGAGGAGGCACCGTTCGCCTACAAGGACGTGGACGAGGTCGTGGCGACGTGCGAGGGCGCCGGCCTGGCCAAGCGGGTGGGCCGGCTCCGGCCCCTCGGCGTGGTCAAGGGCTGAACCTCACCCTGCCTCGCGCGTCCGTCCCCCCGCCGCGAGGTGCCGGGCGAACCAGTCCGCCGCGAGCTCGGTGACCCGCTCCAGCGCGCCGGGTTCCTCGAACAGGTGCCCGGCGCCGGGGACGACCTCCAGGCGCTTCTCGCAACGGAGCGCTCGCTCCGCCTCTCTATTGAGGTCCAGCACGACGAGGTCGTCTCCCCCCACGATGAGGAGCGTGGGACAGGTCACCCGCTCCAGGGCCGGTCCGGCCAGGTCCGGGCGCCCACCCCGCGACACGATCGCAGCCACTCGCGTCCCGAGGTGCGCCGCGGCCACCAGGGCCGCGGCGGCGCCGGTGCTCGCCCCGAACAGCCCGACCGGGAGGCCGGCCGCCTCCGGTCTTCCACCGACCCATGTCGTCCCCGCCTCCAGCCGCCCGGCCAGCAGATCGATGTCGAACACGTTCGACCGGTCGTCCGCCTCCGCCTGAGTGAGCAGGTCGAACAGGAGCGTCCCGATCCGCCGTTCGTTCAGCGCGCCGGCAACGGCGACGTTCCTCGGCGAGAGCCGGCTGCTCCCGCTCCCGTGGGCGAACACGACCACGCCCAACGGGTCAAGCGGGACGACGAGGTCGCCCGCCAGCCGCACCGGACCGATCGCGATCTCCACCCCGTCCATGCCGAAACGCGTAGGGCCGGCCCCTCGGGCCGGCCCTACGCTTCCCAACCTCCCGACCGTCACATGTTCACGGCTGAGATGAGGTTCGAGTCGCGCAGCTTCCGAAGGGCCTCGCGCTCGATCAGCCGGACTCGCTCCCCGGAGAGGCCGAGCACCTTCCCGGTCTCCCGCAGCGACAGCGGCTGCCCGTTCTCCAGGCCGTAGCGGAGGGCCACCACGTGCCGCTCACGCTCGTCAAGCACCCGCTCCACGGCGTCGCCGATCTCCTCGCGGAGCAGCGCATCCTCGACCTCGTTGAACGCCGCGTCGGAGTCGACCTCCTCGATCAGGTCGCCGAGCTCGGTGTCCTCGCCCACGGGGGACTGAAGGGACAGCGGCTCCCGGCGGCCCATCTCCGTGAGGTCGTCGATCTCCTCCACCGTGGCGTCGAGGGCCTTGGCCAGCTCCTCGCGGCTCGGCTCTCGCCCCATGCTCTG
>DASWJF010000006.1:0-3362 GCA_036397275.1 Actinomycetota bacterium | reverse complement strand
TTCGGGGTCCACGAAGTGGTTCTGGCACTGATCGGCGAGCTCGAGGATCTTCGAGACCACCGTGGGCGCCCACTCCGTCCTCACCAGATCGAACGGCATCTCGTCGAGCACGCGGCTGCACAGCTCGTGTCGCTGGGCCGGGGTCAGGACCTGCTGGCCGGGCTCGATCCCCGACAGCATCCCGAACCGGTCCAGCGCCTGTGCGGCGAACGAGTGGTAGTTGGCGATCTCCGGCTCCTCGCCCTCGGGAAGGTCTACCGCCCGGAGGGCGCTTCGAACCCGAAGGGTGAGGTTCTCGGTGGCCTTGTTCGTGAACGTGAGGCAAAGGACGTTGCCCGGCAGGACCCCGGGGTGATCGGCCTCCACCCTGCCCAGGGCCACCAGTGCGAGGTACACGACCCGGGCCGCCATCACCGACGTCTTGCCGGAGCCCGCCCCGGCCACCAGCACGGACGGTTCGAGCGGCCATGAGATGGCCCGCCACTGATCGTCGGTTGGTTGGCGCCCGCCCATGGCCGCCACGATCTCCGGCGGGTAACCGCCCTTCGGGTTCACGACGCCTCCACCGGGAACAGGGGCCGGCCCTCCGGCCAGAGTGGGCACAGGGTCTTGAAGTCGCAGAAATGGCAGTCGGCGGACGTGCTGGGTCGGTACCGCTCGGTCTCGTACAGCTCCCGCACCCGCGCGATGAGCCCGGACAGACGGTCGCGCATCTTCCCCTGGTACTCCTCGTCCCGCTTCGAGCTCTCGCCGACCTGCCACTGGCGGCGCTCCAGCTCGCCCGTCCTCCAGTGGCCCCGGAGGAACGCGAGCTCCACGCCGCGGACCGGGCGGAACGGGGCGAGATCCTCGGCTTCGTGGGCGGCCAGGTAGTACACGCCGAGCTGGAGACTTTCCTCCGCCTTGCCGGCCTTGTCCGCTTTTCCCGTCTTGAAGTCGACGATCTTGTTCCCGCCGGCCAGGATGGGCCCGATGCGGTCGATGTAGCCGGCGACGGTGGCGTCCTCGAGCTCGAAGGAGAACCGGACCTCCGTCGCCAGGGAGTTCTTGTCCGCGTAGTTGGCGAACCAGTTCGGCAGCATCAGCTCGGTGACCAGCCTGCGGAAGGCCTCGGACACCGCGAGCGAGGGGAACTGCTCCGGCCGCCATCGCTGCTCCGCCTCGGCCAACAGCGCCTCGGCCGAACGCGGGATCAGCCCGTTCTCACAGTCCTCGATGATCCGGTGCACCAGCTTGCCCACCCAAGCGTGGTACCCGGCGGGCCGGGCCAGGCCGAGCTCCTCGCGAAGGACGAACTGGAGGTCGCAGTTCTCCAGGGTCTCCAGGCGCGACGCCGAGACCCGGATCGACTCGTGGAGGGGCCGCTCGGAGCCGGTCCAGTCCCGCTGGAACCACCACCAGCCGGGGTCGGCACCCAGCGCGACCAGGCCGTCCAGGGCGGACAGGCGTTCGGGGGGGGTCGCGCCATGATCGGCGAGGGTCCGGCGCCAGGTGCCCGTCGCCTCCCGCACCGAGACCGGCTCGCCGGGCGGAGCGGGGATCGACTGCCACGGGACCCGCAGCTCATCGACGAACCGGGACCTGGCGGTGAGGAGGGTGGCCTCGCCGTGCGCGTCGCTCGCGGTGAACAACACCCGGCGGACCGCCCGGCTCGCCACCATCCGGAACAGCCGTCGCTCGTCCTCGAGGCGAAGCCGGTTCCGTTCCGACCTCGTGAGCGCGCCCTCCAGCGCACCCAGGTCGAACATCGGCTCCGGGCGGGCCAGGCTGGGGAAGTCGCCCTCCACGGTGCCGGTGACCACCACCGTGTCGAACTCCCGGCCCGCGGTGGCGTGGGCAGTGAGGACGTGGACGGCGCCCCGGGGCTCGTCGCCGTCGGCGGCGAGCCCCGGGGCGCCGTCACCCGGCTCGAGCGCGGCCACGAAGGCTTCGACCGAAGGGTCGGCCGACCGGCCGGCCCGGGCCACCGTGTCGGCGAAGGCCATCACCGCGTCGAGACTCCGCCGGTCGGCCAATGGATCCTGCGACGCGGCGACCAGGCGATGCGAGTACGGCAGCCCCTGCCACAGGATTCGGAAGGCGTCCAGCACGGACCCGGCCGCCACCCTCTCGGCCTCCTCCAGGAGCCGGCGAACGGTCTCGACCACGTCCCGTTCCTGGAGCGAGAGTCCTTCGGAGTGCGCCAGCGCGTCGGCCGGGCTGCCGCCTTCGGCCTGGGCCGCGCGGATGACTCCCCGGGCCGTCGCCGGTGACAGGCCCACCAGCTCCGACGTGAGGACGGTCTCCACGAGCGCGTCCCGCTGCTCCGGCCGGGCCAGCCACCGAAGGGCCAGCACGAACGGATGCGCGGCGGGCTCAGTGGCCAGGGCCGCTCCGGCCTGGGGCACGGTCCTTGGCACCCGGGCGTCGTCGAGGGCCCGGAGCAGGCCGCCCAGGTGATCGCCCTGGCGGCGGACCACCACGGCCATGCGCTCCCAGGGGATGCCCTCCTCCAGGTGGGTTCGGCGGAGCTCCCGGGCCACGGCCGCGTGCTCCTCGGACGTGTGCGAGGCGCACCACGCCTCCAGCGAAGCGCCTTCAGTGCGATGGTTCGTGTTCAGCTCGAGGTGCGACGCGGTGGGGAACCGCTCCGTGAACCGCCTGAGCGGCCGGTCCGTGGTGCCCTGGAACGAGAAGACGTGGGCCTGGAGGTCGCCCGCCACGACCAGGTCCTCCACCTGGAGGGCGGCGATCAGCGACTCCGCGCCCACGGTGGTGTCCTGGTAGTCGTCCACCAACAGGTGGTCGAACAGCGGCGATCCTTTCTCCGCCGCCACCGCCGCCTGCCAGACGAGCCCGGCGAAATCGACCGACACGGGCTCGCCCCCCAGCACGTCGAGGTAGCGCCGGTAGAACTCGGCCAGCTCCGGCCAGCCGGACAGGCTCGCGTCCTTGGCCCGGGCCGCGATCTCCTCCGGCTCGAGCTGTGCCTCCTGCGCCCGAAGGAGGAACTGCCGGACCTGGTCGGCGAAGCCTCGCATCGCAAGGAGGCTCCCGTAGGCGGGCCACCGCGCGGGATCCTCGCCGAGCAGCAGCTCGCGCACCTTCGTGAACTGGTCGGCCGCGGACAGGATCGCGGGTGGCTCGTCGTAGTCGAGCGCCGAGTACCGGTTCGCCATCACGTGGTACGCCAGGGCGTGGACCGTGAGCACTTTCAGGCCGGGGAGCGACTTCCGCAGTCGTCCAAGGAGGGCACCCCGGGCCTCGGCACGGGCCCGCTTGGAGCCGACCACGAGCGCCACCCGCTCGGGGTCGGCGCCGCCCTCGATCAGCCCGGCGAACCGCTCGCGCAGGACGGTCGTCTTGCCGGTGCCGGCGCCGCC
>DASWJF010000005.1:0-2101 GCA_036397275.1 Actinomycetota bacterium | reverse complement strand
CGAGGTCGGGATGGGCATCTACAAGGGGTTCGCCAAGGACTTCCCCAAGCCGGTGATCTGCGAGATGGGCGGGAAGAACCCCACGGTCGTCACGGAGAAGGCCGACCTGGACAAGGCCACCGACGGCGTCATGCGCTCGGCCTTCGGCTACAGCGGGCAGAAGTGCTCAGCCAACTCGCGCGTGTACGTGCACCGGAGCGTGTACGAGGAGTTCGTCCGGCGGCTCCGCGAGAAGACCGAGAAGATCGAGATCGGCGACCCGTTGGGCAAGGACGTGTACCTGGGGCCGGTGATCGACGAGAACGCCGTCGCCACCTTCGAGGAGGCCTCGGCGGAAGCGAAGAAGAACGGAAACATCGTCGCCGGCGGCGAGCGGATCACCGAGGGCGAGCTGGCGAGGGGCAACTTCGTCCAGCCCACGATCGCGGAGGTCCCGCTCGACTCGTGGATCTGGGAGAAGGAGCTGTTCGTGCCGTTCGTGGCCGTCGCGCCCTACGACGATCTTGACGAGGCGCTGCGCCTGGCCAACCAAACGGAATACGGTCTCACGGCCGGGTTCTACAGCGAGGACCGGGCCGAGATCCAGAAATTCCTCGACACCATCGAGGCCGGCGTGGTCTACGTGAACCGCCGGGCCGGCGCCACCACGGGCGCATGGCCGGGCGTGCAGCCGTTCGGCGGGTGGAAGGGCTCCGGCACCACGGGCAAGGCAGGGGGCGGGCCGTACTACGTGACCCAGTACATGCGCGAACAGTCCCGCACGGTGATCGAGGAGTGAGCGCACCGGAGATCGCCGACCTCGCCCTCGCGTCGGCCCCCCGGCTGGTCACCGAGATCCCGGGGCCGGAGGCGCTGGCCCGGATCGAGCGGGACCGGAAGGTCACCAGCCCGTCCCTGCTCCGCGTCTACCCGTTCGTGCCGAAGCGGGGCGGGGGCTCGGTGGTCGAGGACGTCGACGGGAACCTGTTCCTGGACCTGAACGCCGGGATCGCCGTGGCGTCCACCGGGCACTCGCATCCCAAGGTGGTGGAGGCGATCCAGCGCCAGGCCGAGGAGCTGATCCACTACTCGGCCAGCGACTTCTTCCTCCCGATCTACTCGGAGGTGTGCGAGCAGCTCGACCGGATCGCCCCCATGTCGAAGCCGGCCCGGAGCTTCCTCACGAACTCGGGGACGGAGGCGGTGGAGGCGGCCATCAAGCTGGCCCGGTACGCGACGGGACGCCAGTACGTGATCGCCTTCTTCGGCGGCTTCCACGGGCGCTCGTACGGCAGCGTGTCGCTCACCGCGAGCAAGGCGAGGTACCGGACCGGCTTCGGGCCGCTGCTCCCCGGGGTCGTGCACGCCTTCTTCGGCGACTTCAAGTACATCGAGGAGGTCCTGTTCAAGCGGTTGGTGTCGCCGGGCGAGGTGGCCGCGATCGTGGTCGAACCGATCCTCGGTGAGGGCGGGTACGTGCTGCCGCCCGATGGATGGTTCGGCTACCTGCGCGAGCTGTGCTCGAAGCACGGCATCTTGCTGGTCGCCGACGAGGTGCAGAGCGGCATGGGCCGAACAGGCAAGATGTGGGCCGTCCAGAACTTCGGCGTCGAGCCGGACATCGTGCTGGCCGGCAAGGGGATCGCCAGCGGCATGCCGCTGGGCGCCATGATCGCCCGCGAGGACCTCATGACGTGGGAGATCGGGGCTCACGGCTCGACGTACGGCGGGAACCCGGTGTCGTGCGCGGCGGCCCTTGCCAGCATCGAGCTCATCGAGGGCGGGCTGATCGACAACGCGGCGGAGGTCGGGGACTTCCTCCTCGGCGGCCTCCGGCGGATCCAAGACGGGCGACCGCTCATCAAGCAGGTCCGGGGCCTGGGGCTCATGATCGGGATCGAGTTCGAGGACCGCGAGACGATGGTCCGGGTGGAGGAGGCCGCGTTTCGCCGAGGGCTGCTGGTGCTGGGGGCCGGCGACCGCGTGATCCGGATCTCGCCGCCCCTCGTGTTCCGGCAGGACCAGGCCGAGATCGCCCTTCCGATCTTCGAAGAGGCCGTGGCCGAGGTGGCCGGCGGCTAGACGGGTGACCGACTCGCGGGTGGGCGCCAGCCGGGCGGGT
>DASWJF010000004.1:0-4397 GCA_036397275.1 Actinomycetota bacterium | reverse complement strand
AGGATCTGGTAGGGGAACGAGGGGATGTCGCTCATGTGGATCTCACCGCACACGACCGTCCCGCCGGGGGCGACGGCCCGAAGCGCGACGGGGACCAACTCCCCCACCGCGGCGAACAGGATGGCGGCGTCCAGCTCCTCGGGCGGGACTTGGTCCGAGCCGCCCGCCCATTCCGCCCCGAGCTCCTTGGCGAAGCGCTGCGCCTCCTCGTCGCCCGGGCGGGTGAAGGCGAAGATCCGCCGGCCCTGGTGCAGGGCGACCTGCGCCACCAGGTGAGCCGCCGTCCCGAACCCATAGATCCCCACGAGCTCGGCGTCGCCGGTCATCTTGAGGCACCGCCACCCGATGAGCCCGGCGCAGAGCAGCGGCGCGGCCTGGAGGTCGGGGTAGCCATCCGGTATGGGGAGGCAGAACCTCGCGTCGGCCACGGTGAATTCGGCGTAGCCGCCGTCGATGTGGTACCCGGTGAACTTCGCTCGCGGGCACAGGTTCTCCCGGCCGCTCGTGCAGTACCGGCACTCGCCGTCGGTCCAGCCCAGCCAGGGAACGCCCACCCGGTCTCCCGCCGAGAGTTCCTCGACGCCCGGACCGAGGCTCTCCACCTCGGCCACGATCTGATGCCCCAGAACGAGCGGCAGCTTCGGCTCGGGCAGGTCGCCGTCCAGGATGTGTAGGTCGGTCCGGCAGATCGCGCACGCGCGCACCCGAAGGAGCACCTGCCCCGGGCCGGGCTCGGGCCTTCGAAGCTCGGCGAGCCGGAGAGGCTGCCCCGACCCGTCGAACACCATGGCTCTCACGCGGTGGGCACGACCTCCCGGAGCTGGCCCGACTTCACGTCGTAGATCCACCCGGAGACGACGACGTCCTCGGGGATGAACGGGTTGTCTTTGATCCGGGCCACGTCGTCCCGCACGCTCTTCTCCAGGTCCGAGAAGGGCAGGAAGTCGATGTTCGAGGCGTCCTTGCCCGTATCGGCCTGGAGCTTGCCCCGGAGGTCCTCGTTGCTGAACGTGAGCATGCCGCAGTCGGTGTGGTGGATCACGGCGTACTCGCGGGTGCCGAGCAGCCGGCTCGAGATGATGAGCGAGCGGATCGCGTCGTCGGACGCGCGGCCGCCGGCGTTTCGGATCACGTGGGCGTCTCCGATCGCAAGGCCAAGGAACTTCGCCGGGTGGAGCCGCGCGTCCATGCACGTCAGGACGACGAGCCCCTTCGCCGGCGGCATCGGCAGACCTCCCTGGTCGAAGCTCTTCGCGAACGTGAGGTTCGACTTCGCGAACTGGTCGATGATGGCCATGGTGGGCATCCTTCCTCGCTCGATGGTGATCCCGGGTTCAGCTCTGGGCGTCGGGGGCGGGCGTGCCCGTACAGCACACGCGCGAAGGGATCATCTTCCCCACCAGCCCGTAGCAGCGAGTCCGGATCATGGCACCCCCCAACCGCAAACGGGACCACGGCGCCCCGAATACGTCAAGGGCAGGCTCTGGGCGGCCCTCCCTAGAACGGTCCTTCTCTGGGAGGCAACCGGCCGGTAATATCCGCAGGACGTTTCGTCGGAACACCCTTGGGGGCTTCATGGGTCTTGGATCTCCACGGCTGAGGATCCTTGCGGCAGCGGCGGGGATCGTGCTGCTCACGGCGGCCCAAAGCGTGGCTGTGGAGCGCTCGGCGCGGATCCAGCCTCCGGTCAGGGTCGCCCCGCCGGGCGCGACGACGGAGGGACGCATGGCGACGAGCCGCGAGAGGTCGCTCCCCGCGCTCGTGCCGGCCCCGAGGGACGCCCTCACCCGGGCGCTCTCCGCCGGCTCCATCACCGAGGCGCGGTACGCCCTGGCACGAGCCCGCTCCCTGTTCCGCATCGGTATCGTGCGCCGGCAGTACGGCCGGGTGGCGAGCCCCAACCCCCGGGACGCAACGCTGATCCTGCGAGACCTCGTGGCCAGGTATCCGCGGCTCACGCCGACAGACCGGCGGGTGGCACGAAGCATCCTGGCCCGGCCCACCGACGGCGCGGCCGACCCCTACGGCGACGGGTACACGGTCCCCGAAGCGGCGCCGGTGTGCTCCACGAACGGGTGCTACCACTACGTCACGACCACCGACGATGCGCCCGACCTCACCGACGCCAACGTGAACGGAGTGCCCGACTACGTCGACAGCGTGGGCACGGTCTTCGAGAACGTGTGGACCGTGGAGATCACCACGTTCGGGTTCCGGGCCCCCAAGTCCGACCTCACCTCGACGAACCACGGGCCCGACGGCAAGATCGATCTCTACGTGACGCAGCTCGGCGACCGGAGCCTGTACGGCTACTGCGCCACCGACGACCCCAACGCGTTCTCCGGCACCTACCCCTACTTCGACTTCTCCGCCTACTGCGTGATCGACGACGACTTCAGCGTCGCCGAGTTCCCGCCGCCGTCGGCGAGCGGCCTGGCCGCCCTCCAGGCGACCACGGCCCACGAGTTCTTCCACGCCTCACAGGGCGCCTACGACCTCTTCGACGACCGATGGTTCCTAGAGGGCACCGCGACCTGGATGGAGGACGAGGTCTACGACGACGTGAACGACAACGTCCAGTACTTGGCCGACTCGCCGCTCACGAGACCCCAGCGACCCCTGGACTCGAACAACTCCCCGTTGGGGAAATACGGCGACTGGATCTTCTTCCGGTTCATGTCCGAGTACTTCGCCTCCGGTGGCGTGCACAACACGGCGGTGATCCGCCGGGCCTGGGAGCTGGCCGACGGGAGCGCTGCCGGGCCCGACGAGTACTCCCTCCAGGCCATCGCGCACGCGAGCGAGGAGCAGGGCCTCTCCTTCCGGTTCCTGTTCGCGAACTTCGCCGCCCTCAGCGACTACCCTACGAAATGGTACGAGGAGGGTTCGGCCCAGCAGTACCTGCTCCCGCCGCTCTCCGCGACGCACACCATCACGGCCCGTCGGGACGTGGTCGTGGATCGGTACCGGATGAACCACCTGAGCAACCGCTACGTGGGGTTCAAGCCGGGCCGGGGCGTGCGGTCCACCGCCAAGCTGCTGGTCGTGGTGGACCTGCCGGCGTACCGGACCGGGCCCGAGGCGTCCGTGGTGACCCTGTCCAAGTCGGGCGCCGTGAAGTACTACGCGATCAGCCTGGACCGCAGGGGCGACGGGTCCCGCAGGGTGCCGTTCGGCCGGAGGACGATCGCCCAGGTCGACCTGATCCTCACGAACGCCAGCACCCGGACGACCTGCTGGGTGGACCTGAACTCGGCGTTCTCCTGCGCCGGCGATCCGAAAGACGACGCCCTCCTATACGCCTTCGGGGTCGCGCTGGTGCAGTAGGGCGGGGCGCCGAGGACCGCTGGCCCGCCTTCCGGTCCCTACGCCTTGGGGATGTCCTTGTTCGGGTCGATGAACGGGATCGGCATGACCTGGGCCTTGACCGGCGGGCCGAACGGCCACTCGACCTCCAGCACCGTCCCCGGCTCGGAGAGCTCGATCGGCACCCACGCGTATCCGAGGTTCTTCGCCAGGCGAGGCGACCACACGGCGTTCGTGACGTGCCCGACCTCGAGGCCGCCCTTGTGCACCGGCCAGAACTCCTCCTGCTCCCCCGGCATCCGGTCATCGCCGATCTCCACCCCGACCAGCTTCCGCCTCACGCCCTCGCTCCGGATCCGTTCCAGCGCAGCCTTTCCGATGTAGTCATCCTCCTGGGGTTCGACCAGGCGCTCCATGCCGGTGACCTCGAACGGGTTGTTCGAGAGGTTCATGTCGGGCCCCCAGTTGAAGATGCCGGCCTCCATGCGCCGGATGTCGGACGGCCCGGTGGGCCGGATGTTGGACGGCGCGCCGGCCTCCAGGATCCGGTCCCACAGCTCCTCGCCCCTGGCGTAATCGCGGAGGTAGATCTCGTAGCCGACCTCCGCGGTCCATCCGGTCCGCGAGATCACCACGGGGATCCCGTCGAGCTCGGCCTCCCGGCACCAGTAGTACCGGAGGTCGAGGATGGAGTCGCCGAACAGGGCGCGCACGACCTCCCTCGACTTCGGGCCCTGGACCTGGAGCGGCCACGAGTCGGCCTCCCGGATCCCCACGTCCATCCCGGCGAACGCGGCCACCCCCCGGCAGTACAGGAGTGCATCCGAGTCGGCCAGGGCCAGCCAGTAGTGGTTCTCGCCCAGGCGGAGCAGCACGGGGTCGTTCACGATGCCGCCGTCGTCTGCGGTGATGGGGACGTACTTGCACTGCCACACGGCGCACCGGTTCAGGTCGCGGCAGGTGACCATGTTGGTGAACCGGTGGGCGTCCGGGCCGGTGATCTCCACGCACCGCTCCACGGCGACGTCCCACAGGCACACGTGCTCGAGCAGGTGCCAGTACTCCTCCTCGAAGCTCGTGTAGTAGCCGGG
>DASWJF010000003.1:0-4443 GCA_036397275.1 Actinomycetota bacterium | reverse complement strand
GGCGACGGCGCCCACCGGGATCTCCAGCAGGCCGGCCCCCTCCTCCACCGCCCCCGGGATCAGCGCGGACAGCCCGCGCCCCAGCCCACCACGCTTCATCACTGCCCTCCTCTGCGGAACAGGCTCCAACGGTGCTTGGGGGGTCCCTCACCGGCCGAGTCCGCCGTCCGCTCCTCGTCGGCCCCATCACCGTCTTCGTTCGAGTCGGTCACCGCATCCGCACGCTCGGTGGCCCCAGCGGGCCGCTTCCCCACTCGCGAGGGGGCGGGCACCTTCGGATCCGAAGCCTCACCGTCTCCGGACCCCCGACCTCCAGTTGGGGATGAGACCGGCGAAACGGCCGCCTGGGGGGTGGCCGAACCCTCCATCCCCTCCTCGACGAGAGGCTCCCGGCCGATGGTCTCCTCCTCCATCTCCACCTGGTCAGGACCGAGCTCGCCCTCCTCGAGATCCCGATCGTCGCCTCCGGAGGCCGGCCTGAGGGGGCGGGGTGCCGTCATCACCTGCGGCTCGCGAGGGGGCACGACCACCGTGGGCAGATGGTCCAGCACGGGCATGGCCCGATCCGACGGCTTCTTCTCCACGACCTCCTGCGCCAGGTCCCGGTAGCTCTTGGCTCCTCGAGACTTGGGGTCGTACGCCGTGATGGGCAGTCCGAATCCCGGAGCCTCCGACAGCCGAACCGTCCTCGGGATGATGGTGTCATACACACGGTCACCGAAGAACTTCCTGACCTCCTCCACCACCTGCTCGGAGAGCTTTGTCCGGGGGTCGTACATGGTCATCACGATGCCCGCCAGCCGAAGGCCCGGGTTCACGTTCTGCTGAACCAGGCGGACGTTCTTGATCAGCTGCCCCAGGCCCTCCAGCGCGTAGTACTCGCACTGGATGGGCACGATGAGCTCCTCGGCCGCCGCGAGCGCGTTCACGGTCAGCAGCCCGAGGGACGGAGGGCAGTCAAGGAGGACGAAGTCGAACCCGCTGCCCTTCAGCGGTTCCATCGCCTTTCGGAGCTTGAGCTCTCGGGAGAACTGGCTGACCAGCTCGATCTCCGCCCCGGCGAGGTCGATCGTGGACGGGATGGCGTACAGGCCAGGCAGGGGGGTCTCCACGATGGCCTGCTCGATGGGCGCCTCGTCCGCCAAGACGTCGTACACGGTCACCGCTCGAGCCTCGTGCCGGATCCCCAGACCGGTTGAGGCGTTTCCCTGCGGATCCAGATCCACGACCAGCACCCGACGGCCCAGCTCCGCCAGGGCCGCGCCCAGGCTCACGGCGGTCGTGCTCTTACCTACGCCGCCCTTCTGATTCGCCACGGCGATGACCCTGGTGGGGCGGGTTTCCGGCTTGGAGCCGGGGACATGGGCTCTGTTCGAGGCTGGCTTCATCTCAGATCGGCTCGGCTGGAGCGGTCGAGCGGCCGTCGTTTCGGCCATCGGCCGGGCTGTGGACCCCGATGACCCCCGGTCGCCCTGGTGCGGCGCCCCCGGGGGCGCCTGCGGCTCGGTCACTGACGGGTCATGATAACCAGCGGCCCGGCGCTTTCAAGTACGGGCGTGCCTACCAGCCACGATACCGCGTCCGCCGGTACGGAAATGGCCGATCGCGTCGTTCCCCGGCCGGCGAAGTAGACCAGCTTGCCCTTTGGCCGAAGGAGGTTCCTCGCCAGGTCCCAGGCGGCCGGAAGCGGGGAGAGGGCGCGGGCGAAGCAGATGTCCACAGGGTCGATGAGCTCTTCCGCTCGACCGATCCACACGACGACGTTGGCCAGGGCCAGGCCGGCGGCGACGAACTCGAGGAAGGCACCTCGCCGCCGCTGCGCCTCCACCAGGAGCACCCGGAGGCCGGGACGGGCGATGGCGACCACGATCCCGGGGAGCCCAGCCCCCGAGCCCAGGTCGTACGCGTCCCGATCGGAAGGCTCCACGACGGCGGCCGCCCGCAGGCAGTCCAGGATGTGCCGGGGCCGGAGCCTGGGGAGGTCCCCTTTGGCCACCAACCCAAGGGGCACCGCCCGGTCCCTGAGGAGACCTTCGAACCGGATGAGCCGCTCGGCCTGGTCCAGAGTGAGGCTCACCCCGAGGGTCGCAGCCTGGCCGACCATGCCGGCCGGGTCTCCTTGGGGACGGTGTTTCACGTGAAACGGCACCCTTAGGGCCGGAGCCGTCCGGCGTCTCAGGCCCGAGGCCGGATGACCACCCGCCGCTCCGGCTCCTCACCCCGACTGGAGCTCCCCACCCCTGTCACGCCCGAGACGGCGTCGTGCACCACCTTCCGCTCGTAGGGGTTCATCGGCTCCAGCTCCTCCTCCTGTCCCGTCCGGGCCACCCTCTTGGCGATCTCGCGGGCCTTGGAGGCGAGGCGAGACCGCTGCCGCTTCTTGTAGTCCTCCACGTCCACGATCACCCGCGATCGCAGCCCGGTGCGGTGCCCCACCACGACCCTGGTCAGCTCCTGGAGCGCCTCCAAGGTCTGCCCATGTCGCCCGATCAGCAGTCCCATGTCCTCGTCGTCCGGCCCGGTCCCCAGGACGTTCACGTACATCGTCCCCTCCTGCAGCTCCGGCTCGACGCCGGTCGTCAGGCCCATCCGGGAGAGCAGCCCCTCGACGAACTCCACCGCGATCTCCCCCTGGTCCTCGAGGTCCTCCTCCGGGACCGCGTCGGGGCGAACTCGTAGCCTGACCCGGACTACGGCGTCCTGGGAGCCGACGCCCAGGAACCCGGTCCTTGGCTCTTGGACGATCTGCACCGCGACTTCCTGCTCGCTCGCGCCCAGATCGGCCAGGGCGGCCTCGATGGCCTCCTCAACGCTTGGGGCGCTTCTTTCGACTTCCTCCACCGTTGCCTCCCGAACCGGGCCTCTTCGGCGGCTGCTTGGGCGATCCGGGCTTGGATGTCCCGCCCGGCTTCGCGCCGCCCTGCCCACCGCGGCGCCGACGCTCCGCGTCAGCCCGGTCCATCAGCGACGCCAGCAGACCCCTCCGGGGCTCCTTCCCGTCCGCCCGGGCCGCCAGGTCCTCGACGGAAGGGCGGGTCCTCACCATGAAGTACTGCTGGCCGATCTGCCACAGGTTCGAGGTGCTCCAGTAAAGCACCAGCGCCACCGGGAAGAAGATCCCGAACACCCCGAACACCAGCGGCATCACCCTCAGGAGGGCCTGCTGCTGCTGGGAGGCGGCCCCCGGGGGGCTGGCCTTCTGCATCTGCCGCTGTTGGAAATAGGTGGTGCCGAACATCAGCGCCGCGGCGATGTAGTAGGGGATGCGCACCGGCCAGTCACGGCCGCAGTCGACGGGGTAGAGGACCGGTCCAGGCTCCTGGCCATCGGGCACGGGGTCGCCGACCTGCGCGGGGTTGCCGGCCTGCCTGGGCTCGCACAGCAGGTTCATCCACAGGAAGTCCGTCCCTGTGCTTGGGGGCGCCTCCTCCGGGATCTGGCGGATCTGGTCGGTCGACTCGATGTACTGGACCTGCCTGGTAACCGCGGCTCGGAGCTCGCTCCCCTCCGGGAGGTGGATGGGGTGCTGGGGGAACCGCAGCACGGAGTACATCGAGATGAAGACGGGGAGCTGGAGCAGGACGGGCCAGCACCCGGAGAGCGGGCTCACCCCGTGCTCCTTGTACACCTTCATGATCTCTTCCTGCTGCTTCTGCTTGTTGCCCTTGTGGCGCTGCTGGATGGCCTTGATCTTGGGCTGGACGAGCTGCATGTGCTGCATCGATCGGATCTGCTTCACGCCCAGAGGAAGCAGCACCAGCCGGATCACCACCGTGAGCACGATGATGGAGATCCCGTAGTTGGGGATCAGGTCGTAGATCTCCGCCAGGACCCAGCCCAGCCCGTCGAGGAGGGCCTGCCAGGCCGGCGACCAAGGGAGGGCGCCGATCACCGACTCACCTCGGAACCTCCGGGCCTGTGTATGACATCCTCATACTGAACTGCCTGAGGTCGCCGCGACGGGACTGGGTCGAGTCCTCCGTCGGTGAACGGCCCGCACCGCACCACCCTCCACCCGGCAAGCACGACCCCCCGCGCGGCGCCGTGGGCCCGGATGGCATCCTCGGCGTAGCGGGAGCACGACGGGTAGAACTTGCACTGGCCTCCCAGCCACGCCGAGAGGGTGAGCCGATACAGGCGGATCAGCCCGATCAACGCGACTCGGGCCGGGGCACCGGCCACCCACAGCGAACGCCGAAGGGTGATCACGGCCCCATCACCCGCGCGCGCACAAGCAGCTCTTCCATCTCGGCCACCAGGTCCCGCGTCTTGGCCCCGCGGATGACTCCCCGGGCAACAATCGCGACGTCGTATCCCTCCCGAACCCGCGGCGCGAGCTCCCGCCAAGCGGCCCTCAGGATGCGCCGGGCCCGATTCCGCGTGACCGCCCCGCCCACCCGCCGGCCCGCGACGAACGCCACGTTCCCCGACCCGGGCGCGACA
>DASWJF010000002.1:0-2643 GCA_036397275.1 Actinomycetota bacterium | reverse complement strand
TCGATGAGGCCGACGTCCTGAAGGCCGTGAAGGACCGGCGGCGATCGCGCACCCGGTAGTGCGGGTCGTCCTCGATACCAACGTGCTCCTCTCGGCCATCCTGTTCAAGGGACTCCCCCGATCCCTCCTGGAGTCGGCCCTCAGGGGTGAGGTCGACCTCGTGACGAGCCCGATGCTGCTCATGGAGCTCGAGGAGCTCCTTCACCGGAAGTTCGATTTCCCGATCGAGCTCGCCCGGGCCACGCGCCTGGAGATGGAGTCCCTCGCCGACGTCGTGACGCCGACGGAAGTCCCTCACGTGGCGCGAGATCCGGACGACGACGAGGTCCTCGCCGCGGCGGTCGCGGGCGGCTCGGAGACGATCGTCACGGGCGACCGGGACCTGCTTTCGCTCGGCACCCACGAGGGGATCCGGATCGTCACGCCTGCCGAGTTCCCCGGGCTCACCGGGAGAGCCGGCTAGAGCCTTTCCGGGGCGCGGATGAAACCGAGGGCTCCGGCAGCCTCCCACAGAGGCCGATCCCATAACGCGAACCGGACTTCCCCTGCGGCCTCCGCGATCTTCCAATCCTTGTGGCCGTCTGGTGTCAGGCGGGCGAGGGCTTGAAGACCTCGTTCTGGTTGGTGGAGTTTCCGAACGCCGGCAGCCCGCCGCCGACCGTGTAGATCCTCCCGCCGTGGGAGGCGACGCCCATCTCCGCCCGGGCCGTGATCATCGGCGCCCACGTGCTCCACGTGTCCTTCGAGACCTTGTAGGCCTCGTTCACCCCGAGCGCCGCGCCACCGGCATAACCGCCGATCACGAAGATCGTGCCGCCCTTCTTGCCCACCGCGTACATCGCGGCCCGAGGGGTCGGAAGGTCGGCCGGCCCGGTGCTCCACGTGTCCGTGACGGGATCGTAGACGTCGACGTTGCCGAGGAAGACCCCGCCGGCGCACCCCCCGAACACGTAGATCTTGCCGCCCTTGGTCTTGGCCGCGAGGTCCGAGCGCGCGCTGGGGAGCGAGCCGACCGTGCTCCAGGTCCCCGCGGCGATGTCGAACCGCTCGACGGTGGCGAGCTCCCCGCCCGTGCACGGCCCGCCGGGGATCGTGCGCCCGCCGATCGCGTAGATCGCTTCGCCCACCCTGGCCACGCCCAGGCCCGCACGCGCAGTGGGCATGGGCGCGAGGGTGGCCCACGTGTCGGTGGCGGGCGTGTAGCGGTCCAGGTTGGCAAGGACGACGCCGCCCCCACGGCCGCCGACCGCGTACAGGTTCCCGTCATGCGTCACGGCGGCGCCCTCGGATCGTCCCGGGAAAGGTCCATTCGAGCCCGTGCTCCACGTGTCGCTGGCGATGTCGTAGATGCGGGTCGTGACGGTGTCGCCCACGCCGGGGTCGAACCCGAATGCGGCGATGATGTCGTTGCCGACCTGTCCCACGTGCATCCCCTCGACGCCGCTTCCCACCGAAGGCACCGGAGCCAGGGTGGTCCATGTCCCCTGGGCGGACGCGGCCGGCATGAAGCTGAAGAGCAGCAGCGCAGCGGCAAGCACAACCGGGACGAAACGCGACAGGAACCCCGAACGACGCATGGTCTCCTCCTCCAAGGGCCCTGGCCGAGACCGGGGCTCGGTACGGCTCGGGGACTGCCCCCGATCGCAGGGAAAGGGTTCCACGACCTGGGTCAGAGCGGTATCGGTTCGACGGTTCATTCGTGGCAGGCTGTTGGGGGTACATTGACCCTGCCGGACGGCGTAGGACCACCGTCCCGGTGCCACGTCCAGACGGCCACACGGACCGTCACCCCTGTCGCTCCGCTGGACGGTCGAAGAAGGTACGGCAGGCGCGAGCCCCTAGAATCGGCCCGGGGGTGACACGAGATGGCAGCAAAGGCCGATGGGCAAGCGGAGGCGGCGCAGGTAGCCGCGGCGGCTCGCGAGGCGATCGCGAAGAGGATCGCGAGCCTTGCGCCGAAGGTCAAAGAAGAGGCCGAAGCACAGGTCGTACGGCACCTCGCCGAGGCCTACGCATTTCTCGCCGCCGAGCCGCCGAGAGTCAGAGCCGGCTAGCCGCTTTCCATCAATGCGTCGATGCGTGGTACAGAGGGTGCCGGTACGCGGGCTCCGAGTGCAGCCAACAGGTCTTCGAGTGGTTGTAGGTCGTGAGGATGGTCGAGCACCCGTCACGGTTACAGATGCGCCCCCTGGAGGGCCGCGACTCGGCGCCCTTCCCCTTCTCGGGTGGGCCGATCAGGATGTCGATCCTCCCGCTCCGTCCCGTCATGGGAATGGCCGCCTTTCGTCGTGGACCACGGTGATCCGTGGGGGCGAGAGGCGGGTGGAGGCGAATCGCCACCGGACAGTCGCTCAACGAACCCTCAGGCGAACGCCCGAGGAGGCCACGATAGCAGGTTCACGTATCGATCTAGCCGGGCTATCGGCGCAGGCGCTCCATCTCGCGGCGGATCTGCTCCTCGCCCAGCTCCTCGGACCGGTAGACGTCCCAGGCGTTCATGACCACACCGATCCCCCACCCGAGGATGGGGAAGATCGGCCAGAAGAAATGGGCGCCGGTCAACCACCAGATCACGACGAGGAAGGTGTTCACCAGGACGTAGACGAGGACGTGGCCTCGGAAGTCCCGCTTCTTCTTCAGGCG
>DASWJF010000001.1:0-1853 GCA_036397275.1 Actinomycetota bacterium | reverse complement strand
GTCTCCCAGCTGGTCCGGTCCCCGGGGGTCTACTTCAGCCGTGAGCTGGACAAGACCTCGGACAAGGACGTCTACGTAGCCAAGATCATCCCCTCCCGAGGGGCCTGGCTGGAGTTCGACGTCGACAAGAAGGACACGGTCGGGGTCCGGATCGACCGCAAGCGGCGCCAGAGCGTCACGGTCCTGCTGAAGGCCCTGGGATGGTCCGGGGAGGAGATCCTCGAGCTGTTCGACCAGGCCGAGTCCATCAAGCTCACCCTGGAGAAGGACCACTTCACCACCCCCGAGGAGGCCCTGGAGGACATCTATCGCAAGCTCCGGCCGGGCGAGCCGCCCACGGCGGAGTCGGCCCGGACGCTCCTCGAGAACCTGTTCTTCAACCCCAAGCGCTACGACCTGGCCCGGGTGGGCCGGCACAAGGTCGACAAGAAGCTCGAGGCGGCCGAGGGGGTGCTCCACAAGCAGCTGAAGAGCCGGGCCAAGCAGCTTGCGGAGCTCGAGGGTCCCGACAAGAAGGCCTGGGCCCAGCCTCGGTTCCGGGTGTGGGCCGCCCTCCAGAAGGACGAGCAGGGCGAGGGCGGGCCGAAGTACAAGGGCATCCTGGCGTACGAGGACATCCTGAAGACCGTCCGGTACCTGGTGAAGCTCCACGCCCGGCAGGAGGGCTACGAGGCCGACGACATCGACCACTTCGGCAACCGGCGACTGCGCTCGGTGGGCGAGCTGATCCAGAACCAGGTCCGGATCGGCCTGTCGCGCATGGAGCGGGTGGTGCGGGAGCGCATGACCACCCAGGACGTCGAGGCCATCACCCCCCAGACGCTGATCAACATTCGCCCCGTGGTCGCCTCGATCAAGGAGTTCTTCGGGACCAGCCAGCTGTCGCAGTTCATGGACCAGACCAACCCGCTGGCCGGGCTGACCCACAAGCGGCGCCTCTCGGCCCTCGGTCCGGGCGGCCTGTCCCGGGAGCGGGCCGGGTTCGAGGTCCGCGACGTGCACCCGTCGCACTACGGCCGGATGTGCCCCATCGAGACGCCCGAGGGCCCGAACATCGGCCTCATCGGCTCGCTGTCCACATACGGCCGGATCAACCAGTTCGGGTTCATCGAGACCCCCTACCGGCGGGTGGAGAACGGCAAGGTCACGAGCAAGATCGACTACCTGTCCGCCGACGAGGAGGACCGGTACGTCATCGCCCAGGCCAACACGCCGTACGACCTGAAGACCGGGCAGATCCAGGAGAGCAGCGTCCTGGTCCGACGGAAGGGCAGCGAGGTGGACTCGGTGCCCCCTGCCGAGATCGACTACATGGACGTCTCCCCGAAGCAGATCATCTCGGTGGCGGCGGCCCTGATCCCGTTCCTGGAGCACGACGACGCCAACCGAGCCCTGATGGGCGCGAACATGCAGCGCCAGGCGGTCCCCCTGCTGACGTCCGAGGCCCCGCTGATCGGCACCGGCGTGGAGTTCCGGGCGGCGGTGGACGCCGGCGACGTGATCCTGGCCGAGGAGTCGGGGGTCGTGGAGGACGTCTCGGCGGACGACATCGTGGTACGGGAACGGACCGGGGGGCTTCGGACCTACGGTCTCCAGAAGTACCGCCGGTCCAACCAGGGCACCTGCATGAACCAGAAGCCGTTCGTGCGGGCCGGCGACAAGGTGGTGAAGGGTCAGGTCATCGCGGACGGGCCCTCCACGGAGTCGGGCGAGCTGGCCTTGGGCCGGAACCTGGTCGTGGCCTACATGCCCTGGGAGGGCCACAACTACGAGGACGCCATCATCATCTCGGAGCGGCTGGTGAAGGAGGACGTGCTGACCTCGATCCACATCGAGGAGCACGAGGTCGACGC